>JBEKOZ010000320.1:0-6006 GCA_049521275.1 Bryobacteraceae bacterium
CGGAACGGCGCAAGTGGCGCAGGCCGGGTGGCAGACCTGGAGCCCGGCCTCCGTCGCGCTCGCCCATCTGTTGAAGCCGAAAGCGCCCGTGCCCGGCGCCGTCGTAAAAGCGACGCCTGAGCCGCCTACTTACGCCATCAAAGTCCAATGCGTTTCCGGGCCCGACACGGGCAAAGCTTACATGATCAGCATGGCCGAGGTCTCGCTCGGCCGCGTCTCCGGGATCGGCCAGAACGATCCGATGGTCGCCGAAAACCACGTGGTGCTGTCGTGGCAAAGGAACGTGATGCACTTCCGGACCTTCGGCGGATCGAAGCTCCGCGTGGCTGGCGCCGACGTTACCAACGGAACGCTTTCGAACGGCCAGCAGTTCCAGTTGGGGGCATCGATCTGGCAGGTCGGCTCCGCGCCGGTCGAACTGACCAACCTGCTGGGAACGCTGGGAGCGCGCCTGGCCAAGCTTACGAGCACGGATAAGCTCGAAGGCTTCAGCATCACCGCCATGTTCTCCGAGGTGTTCAAAGGCCGCAAGCCAGGCGAGCTGGAAGATTACCTGATCGTCGGCACACCCAAGACTACGCCGCACATCGACGACGTGCAAACGGGTTGGCCCAAGCCATGGTTCTTCATGCGCGTGCTGATTTTCATGGCCATCGTCTATTTCATCTTTTATGAGATGTTCGACATTTCGGAGAACGCGCGCATCGTGCCCGGACTGATCATCATGGGCTCACTGGTGGTGCCTCTGGCCACCGTCTTTCTATTCTGGGAACTGAATACGCCGCGCAACATCAGCTTTCATATGGTGCTGATCCTGGTTTGCCTGGGCGGCGTTATTTCGCTCGCCGTAAGCCTGATCGCCTTCGACGTCGCGCATCTGGAATGGCTCGGCGCGGCCAGTGCCGGGATATGTGAGGAGACCGGGAAACTGCTGACCGTGGTGCTGGTGGTCCGCAACACAAAATATAAATATATTTTGAATGGCCTGGTGTTCGGCGCGGCCATCGGCGGAGGCTTCGGCGCGTTTGAAACGGCCGGCTACGCCTTCAACGACGGATTCTTCAACAGCTTCTTCAGTTATTACTTGCGCAACCCGAATAGCGAGGCCATCGAGAAACTGGTGGGACACGCCCTGATCGTTGGCTACGACGGCATGATCACGCTGATCCATCGCCGCTCCTATTACGCGCCCTTCATGCACGTCGCCTGGAGCGCGATTGCCGCGGGCGCGCTGTGGCGGGTCAAGGGCGCCAATCCGATCCGCCTGAGCATGTTTTTCGATCCGCGATTCCTGCGTACGTTCTTCGTGCCCGTGCTGTTGCACATGTTCTGGAACTCGCCGCTGCTGCGCTTTGAAGGCGCGCTGGGGCTGATCAAGCCGCTGCTGGTGTTCGGCATCGGCTGGTACGTAGTGCTCGGACTGGTGCAGGAAGGAATGCGCCAGATTCGCGACGAGCAGCTGACGCGGACGAGGATGGAGTACGACAAGACGCAGCAGGTGCTGACGACTACGGGGCGCTTCCGGATGACGATACAGTAGCGAGGTCGCGGCTCTATGGCTGAAGCCCGGCCCCACCAGGCACGCGTTCATGCTCTGCCCTAGTGCTGTGTTGGCAATTCAGCCCCATGCGTCAGCTTGGGGCTTGCCCGGGAAATCGAAATAGCCCCAAGCTGGCGCATGGGGCTTTAAGACGTCTGGGCTGAGTGGATGGGCGACAGGCCTGCCGCCAAAATTGGCGGCCCCAAAGAGCAGCTGGCTAAAAGCTAAAGCGCATCTGCAACTCAAACCGGCGGTTGTTTGCATTTTCCGAAAACGGTCCGTAGCCGCCCGCCATCGAGTTCGCTTGCCCGAACAGAGGCGAGGTGATGTCTCCGACGATCGCGCCTGGGTTGGTGTGATTCAACAGATTGCGCCCTTGCATTGAGATGGTCAGGTTGTATTTCTTGTCGGTCAGCGGCGAATTGAAAATTCCGCCCATTTGTTGTCCGCCGCCGGGACGACCCGGCGTGTTGCCCGAAGCCGTGGTGCGCTCCGGGCCGAAGCCGAACGATTTCGAGATCCGCAAATTAACCGTATAGGAACCCGGCCCGCGTCCGAAGTTGCGGGGAATCAGTTTCTCGCCCGGCGTCGGATTCGGATCGAGCAGTCCATATTTCGTCTGGATCAAACCAGGCTCGGACGGGTTCGTCGCGATGCCCGGCCGTGAGTTAAACAGCGACGTGCCATACGCGTCGGACCCCGAAGTGATGTCGAACGGCGGCCCCGAATTCAAATTAACAAAGGGACTGATGCGCAGGTTCCACCTGGTGTTGATCGAGCCGCCGATGAACGCCCGGTTGCGAATGTCGCTTGCTGACGGCCCGTATTCGCCCACTTGCGAATATGGATTCGAAGGATAGGTTCCCAGCCCGTCCGTATTGCTCATCGCGTAGTTCAGCATGTAGAACCCGAACAAGGAAACGTTTTGCCCCAGCCGCGAATTCACGTTGGTGATCACCTGATTCTGGTTGTATAAACCGGAGGTGGTCATCAGCAGCACTGGATTCGAGTTCCCCATCGGATACACCGGGGCCGCCGGATAGGTCCCTGGCAGTGGCGCGTTAATGTCGAACGACCGCAGTTCGTGGAGCCCGTGCGAATTGGTATAGGTCACGGCGAGCGTGGTGTTCGAGGGGATCTGCCGCTCCAGCGTGATGGCGCTCTGCATCAGGTACGGCGCATGCAGATTCGCATCCTTCTCATAGATCACCTGCGTTGAAACCGCGTCGGCGAGCGAAGCGATCGAAGGAATCGTGGGATAGAACAGGGGATTGGTGACCACGTAAGCCTGTTCCACCTGCCCGTTGAAGCGATCGGCGGTCTCCGTGTTGCCGAGCGCGAAGCGGTCGTAGAACATCCCGAATCCGCCGCGAATCACGGTCTTCGGTTTCGCGCTGTTCGCTCCGCCGAGGGAATACGCGAAGCCGATTCTGGGGGCGAAGTCAGCATGATCGCTGATGTTGGTCTGCGTCTCGAAGCGCACCCCGAGGTTCAGCGTCAAGTTCGGCGACACCTTCCAGTCGTCGCCCGCGAACAACCCCGCGTCCATTTGATGCAAGGCCAGGTTGGGATTTCCCGCGCTGATGCTGAACTGCGACGCGCCTCCGCCGAGCGCCTGAATCTGGAGCGGCGTATACCCCAGCCCCTGGAACAGCAGCGTGCGGCGGTATCGTTCGATGGAGGTGATCTGCACGTCGGGCCCCGCCTCCGGCTGATTGTTCGCGTCGAGCGCCGGTCCCAGGCCGCCGGCGAAGGTGAAGGTGCCGGCGAAATTGGTCGGCGAGGTGTTGTTGTCCGTCTGCCCGCGCATGCGCACGCCAAACTTAATGGTGTGCGCCTTTTTCGAAATCGTGGTGTAGTTCTGGAGCTCGAAATAATTCGCCTGATCGGTGGTGTGCCCCACCGTCGACGCGCCGTCGGTGAAGGAATTCAGCACTTGTAGAGTCGGATCTATCGAATTCGCCGTGAGCTGATAGGCGCTGCGGTAATACTGGAAGCGCGTTTCATTCAGGTTGGTTCCGAGCACGGCCGTCTCGGTCGCCTGCGCCGTCTGGCTCACGTAGTGGTTGTGATAACCCTGTTCGGGCAGGCTGAATCCGCCGATGCCCGCGTCGTGAATATCGTAGATGGTGGTCGAGTATCGGGCCACCAGAGTATTGTTCGGGTTCAGCGTATAGTCGATGCGCGGGCTCAGGATGAAGCGGTGCTGGGGGGTGGTGGTGTTCTCAAAAAACGGAGTCGCCGTGAGCGTCGACGGACTGAGCGTCACCGCATTTACGATCGATCCGTTATCCACAATGTGGTCCTGTATATCGAGGGTGAACGACGCCCGCTTGCTGAGCGGTCCGCTCACGTTCGCGCCCATCTCGTCCAAAGAAAGATTCGCCTTCTCGGCCGAATACGGATTGCGCGAGTTCCAGAACTGGTTGGCGAAGTTGTAGAAGAACGAGCCGCGAAACTTGTCGGTGCCGGGCTTGGTGAAGATGTCGATCCGCCCGTAGCCGATGTGGTCATACTCCGGCGAAAAAGGATTCTGATTGATGCGAATTTCGCGAATCGAATCTTTGGGAGGCAGTTCGCCGTTGCTGAAGCCGTCAATGAAAATGGACCCTCCGCTGGGCCCCGCCGAAGGTCCGGCCAGCGCCTCCAGGTCGGTTTGCAAATCCTCGGGATCGTCCGAAAGGGCCTGCAAATCTTCCCCGCGCAAAACCAATTGGCTGGCGTTGTTGGCCGACTCCGTACTGATCACTGGTCCAACGTTTTCCTGCACCGTCACCTGCTGCACGGTGGCGGCGACCTTCAATTGCAGGTTCAGCGTCTGCGTGCCGGCTTTGAGCGTCACCTGCGCGGGCTGCATGGTCAGATCCGGAGCCGCGGCCACCACCGAATAAAGGCCCGGCGCCAGGCCCGAGACTGAGTACATCCCCTTGTCGTCCGCCGTCGCGGTCTTCATCACAGTTCCGGTAATCGTGATTTTGGCGCCCGGCACGACGGCGCCGGATTCGTCCGCGACCTGCCCGCTGAGTGTTGCATTCTGCGCGAACGCGACAGCTGAAGCGAACAACAGGGCAAGGGTAAGGTTATGAATACGCATTATTCTGTAATTAAGCAACTGAGCGACGGGGCGGTCTGGCGGGTTGCAATTCTAAGTTTAGCGTGGACTTGGCGAATTTCTTATAGTGTCCGCACTGTATATCGAAATGCGGCGGCCTATCGAAGAATATCGTGGATAGGCCCGAGGCCCTCTTCCACCAAGTGGAACGGACGGCCGTTCAGGACAAAATCCATCTTCTTGTAATTCAGGCCTACCTGCTGAAGAATCGTGGATTGCAGATCGCTGATGTAGTGCGGCTTTTCTACCGCCTTGTAGCCGACCTCGTCGGTCGCGCCTTCGATCACGCCGCCTTTGACACCGCCGCCCGCCAGCAGACTCGTGAATCCCATGGCATTGTGGTCGCGGCCGGTCGTGTTTTGCGACCACGGCGTGCGGCCGAACTCACTCGAATAAACCACCAGCGTGCTGTCGAGCATTCCCCGCTGCTTCAAATCGCGAATCAACCCCGAAATCGGTTTATCGACCGACCGGCAGAGCGGTGCGTGCGACTTCATGTCGTCGTGCGCGTCCCACGCGCCGTTGCCGCCGCCCGCATGGCAGATCTGGATGAAGCGGACGCCGTTTTCCGCCAGGCGCCGCGCCAGCAGCAGTTGGCGGCCGAAATCGTCGGTCTCCTTGGTGCCGATCCCGTACAGCTCTTTCACATGTTCGGGCTCGGTCGAGAAATCGACGATTGCCGGCGCCTTCAGCATCATCGTCGCCGCGAGCTCGAACGCCCTCACGCGTCCCGCGATCTCGCTCTCGATCTCGTAATCCGCGCGGAACTGCTTATCCAATTCGAACAGCGCCTGCATTTCCCGGTCGCGCTGCCGGCCGGTCGAACTCTTCGGCGGCAGCAGATTAGGAATCGGCACGTCTCCCGGCTGGAATGGAGTCGCCGAATAACTGGAGCCCAGATACCCTCCCGACAACTGCACGGGCGACGACGGGCGACCCACGTTCACGAACGTCGGCAACTCCTTGTTCGCGGTTCCCAGCGCATAGGAAACCCAGCTCCCCAGGCACGGATGTTCGAACTGCCGCAAAGGCTTCCCGGTCGCCCCTTCGAGCACCGCCGGAAAATGATTGGTCTGATGACAGTACATGGAGCGCACCACCGCGAACTCATCGATGGTCTCACCGACATTCGGAAACCAGTCCGAGACCGGGATGCCGGACTCGCCGTATTGTTTGAACGTTCGCAGAATCGGAATCACCGGCCGCTTCATGGGCGCGTTGTTGTCGCCGAAGCCGATCGCGTCCATGATCTTGCCCGCGTGTTTATTGTCCTTGGGATCGAAGGTATCGATGTGGCTGACGCCGCCGGACATTTATAGGAAGATGTTGGTGTTGGGTATGTGTGTGATTGTAA
>JBEKOZ010000321.1:0-6003 GCA_049521275.1 Bryobacteraceae bacterium
GTCGTGAACGCGTGGCTCCAGCACTGGCAGATGTCCAATCTTTTCGTGCTGGGCGCCTCCACGTTTCCCCAGAATCCTTCGGGGAACCCGACTCTGACGATTCTGGCGCAGACACTACGGACCGCGGACGCAATCGTCGACCACTATTTGAAACGGCCCGGGCTTTTGGCCTGATCGTCGTCGCGGACGATTCACCGAACGGCGTTCTGCGATCTTACTACGAGATGTCGGCGCCGTCATCTGGGGCGACGCCGCAACAGAGAAGGTACCTGCAGTGTGCGCATTAACGGCCGGATGGAGCCGCGACCCAAGAAGCTATGAGCGCTGGATTCTTGGCTATACTTTTCCCATTCAATGCGCGCGAGGTGGCCGGAGCAGCTAAATATGGCCTCGGTAAATCTTTTGCGCGTTCATTACTGCTTCCCAGCCGGCTTCACCGGGGGAGGCAGCGGCGCCGGATCGATATACCCGCGCGTGCCATCCGGACGAATCGGACCCGGCCCAAAACCCAAGTGCGTCAGATCCACGTTGTTCTCGCTGCAAGCGTACTCCCCCAGCAACTGACCCGGCGCGCCGGCGACCCAGGTTCTCTGATAAGTGAACGGCTTGGTATAAAACTTGGGATCTTCGATCAGCGTGTCGACGTGGATGTGATCGGCATCAGGCCGGCTCCAGCGCTCGACCACATGCAGCGCGTCGCTATGCGGGTTGGCGTTCTCGTCGATCCACACCTTCTCGTCTTTAAAGCCGATGGAGTCGATCACCAGCGTGTCGCCGTCCCAATGGCCGACTTCTTCTCCGAAGAAGGAAGGGTCCGGATCGTCGGAATGCTTCCTTCCGTCGAGAGGAATCAACCGGTAGTAGCTATAGAAATAGAGGAACGCGACGTATTTCGGATTCTGAATCACCATGAACGGCAGGCCGCTGGCATTGTGCCTTGGAGTGCCTCCGATGATGCACAGGCTTTCCGGGTCGATGGTCGCCGTCAGATTATGTTGTAGAGCCGCCTGGCCCGCCTCTGTCAGCGGCAGCTTGTAGCCGGGAAGATCCTTTCCGATGTTGCCGCCCGGTTTCGTCGCCCGGGTGCCTTTCCAGAAGCCGGAGAGGTCGGGGTGTCCGTCCAGAAGCGGAGCCGGTTTGGAGGGACCCTTGGGCTCACTGCCGATCATCTCGCTCGAGGCCGCATCCGCGGGAGCCGTCGCAGGCTTGGTTTGCCCGGAGACGGACAGCGCGGCGGTAACTGTGGCAATAAAGAGAGTTTTGCTATTCATACTAATGTAGATCAAGTATAAGTTGATTCCTGAGGCGGGTCAAGTTATACTGCTGCTATGAAATCCAAATTCCTCGCGGCCGGAGCGGTCCTTGCGCTTGCCGCCGCTGTGCCAGTGCTCGCCCATCATTCCTTTGCAGCCGAGTTCGACGCCAGCAAGGCGATCCGCCTCACCGGAACCTTGACCAAGATCGAGTGGACCAACCCACATTCCTACTTCTACGTAGATGTGAAGGATGAAAAAGGCCAAATCGCCAATTGGGGATGCGAGGGAGCCGGCCCAGGCGCGCTCTCCCGGCGAGGCTTCAAGCGCGGTGATATCAAGATTGGCGACACGCTGATCGTCGACGGCTACCGCGCCAAGGATGGCTCCCGCCTGATCGACGCCCGCCGCGTAACGCTCCCCGATGGCCGCAACATCTATGGCGGCACGCCTGGCGACGGAGGACCTGGAGACACCGGCCCCGGAGGCGCGACGGCATCCAAACCGTAGGCTTCAGGGCCACTTTTTTTCACGCAAAGAACGCAACCATTTTCATAGAAATCCAATCGCGCGTCCGGCAAGACCGACACTGAGCCAGAGCGACAGAGACAAAACCGCCGCCGGCTTCGACTGTATCGCGCGCCGGCGAACCGTAAACGCGAAAATTACGGCTATGCCCAACAGAACCATCTTCAGCCGAAACGCCGGATGATAATAGCATTTCATCGGCTCCGCGGCGATCAGCAACGCTCCGGAGATCACCATCGCCCCCAGGCTCCAGGCGAAAACCGGGAATAACTGGCGTCCCAGATCGCGGCGTCGGAGTCCCACGCCCAAAACCCCCAGGTCCGCAAGCAGCACGGCGCCTCCCAAACCAGCCAAGGCCACCAGGTGAACCATTTCGACGACGGCGAATCCCCACTTGGAGTCACGTACCCAAGAGAATTCCGGTGCGTGCACTAACCATTCAAAAACAGGGAGGAGCGACATGCTAAAAGTACGCGATCGCTCTGCCGGCGATGATAATTCCACTCCACATCGTCAGGGATGCGATCGCCGCGGCCCGGGCCCGGCGCGGAACAACCGGCGCATCATCCCACGCGCCGACACTACGGTAGATCGTCGAATGGAAAATCAGAGGGTTCAGGCCGGCAAGAATCAGCAAAAGCATCTTGACCCGAAAAGCCGGGTTTCCGTAGGACTTCTGCGCCTCGGAGAGGAATAGCAACACGCCGGTAACCATCATCACCGCAAAGCCGGCCCAGGTCAACGGGAGGACCTGCCCGGCCACCTCCGAAACCTTCTCCCGCTTCAGAATGACGCCGAGCAGCCGGAGGTCGACCGCCGCCACCGTTCCCGCCAGCAGGGTAATCGCCAGAACGTGTACGGTCTCGATCAAAGGAAAAACCACATCCGATTCGCGGATCGACGTGGCCAGCGCAGTCTGGTTTAACCATTGAACTATATGGAGTAAGGACATCGGTTTGAAAAGTCTTGACAAATTCTTATAAGATCCTATACTAGATCAAGATTAGTATGTATTGCAACCTGCTTGTTCTCGCCTGTTGTTGTTGCCGCTAACGCTCTCGGCCATTCGCGTCTTCTGGAGAACAGCATGTCCCTTGGATTCCGTCTCTTAGCTCCGTTCTTTTTAGCTGCCTGGATAGCGGCAGTCGCATTCCTGTTGAGTCATGCGACGTCCGCCCCGTCAACCTTTGTCTCGAGGAGTGCCGTGTGCCCCGAAAAGCGCTGATGTTCGCTGCGGCGATCTCGCTCTGTGGACAGGTGGTCGTCAAGCAGCAGGGATTTGTCCCCTTCTCGGATGCGCCGATCCACTATCGCAGCGAGAACCTGGACGACCCCATCGCGAGGCTGCAAAAGAGGCTCGATGATGGTCAATTAAGGCTACACTACGACCCCGAACATGGCTACTTATGGTCGATTATGGACGCCTTAGGCGTCCCGCTAAGCTCGCAAACGCTGGTTTTCTCGAAAACCAGCTTCCAATACCCCAAAATCTCGCCCGAGAAGCCTCGCGCCCTCTATTTTAACGACGACGTGTATGCCGGCAGGGTGCATGAGGGGAAATCGCTGGAATTTATCTCCTTCGATCCGATGCAGGGCGCGATTTTCTATATCTTGGACGAGCAACAGGTCGACCAACCGCGGTTCGAGCGCGCCGAAAACGATTGCGTGCAGTGCCATGTGGCCGCGTCCAGCACACGGGGAGTTCCGGGCGTGATGCTGCGCAGCATTTTCACGCGTCCGAACGGGGCGCAGGCCGGCGGAACTCCGGCGTTCATCACCGGGCAGGAAAGCGCGTTCAAGGATCGCTGGGGAGGATGGTATGTCACCGGCTACCAGGGCAGCCACATGGGCAACCCCGCTCGGAACCTGGGATCGAGCGATGTGGTGGCGCATCTGGTGCTGGCTCACCAGACGCAGATGCACAACCTGATTACGCAGACAAATTATCAGACGCGAATCAGCGGCAAGTTCGAGCAGGCCGCCGAACTACTGGTGCGTTATCTGCTGTTCACCAACGAGGCTCCGATTGTGGGCGTGATCGATACCAAGTCGACCTTCGCGGCGGAGTTTCAGTCCCGCGGTCCGCGCGATCCGCTGGGCCGTTCAGTACGCGATTTCGATCTGCACAAACGAATCTTCAAGTACCCGTGCAGTTACTTGATTTACTCCGAGGCGTTCGATGCCATTCCGGAGCCGGCCAAGAGCTTTATCTACCGGCGATTGTTTGAAGTCTTGAGCGGACAGGAACAGGGGCCGGAGTATGCGTCGCTGTCCGCGGAGGACCGGCGCGCGATTCTCGAAATCCTGGTGGCAACCAAGCCAGGCGTGCCGGAGGAGTGGAAGCAGTCTGTGAGTCATACCGCGTCCGTAGCGGCCCGGTAAAACGTCAACAACAAGCAACTAAGAAAGGGGAAATATGAAAACCATTATGAGAAACACGGCGGCTATCGTCCTTGCCGCCGGCGTCATCGCTCTGCCGGTCCGTGCAGATAGCCAGACAGGAAAACTGGACGGCCGGTGGGCGGCGACCTTGCACCAGGGCGCGCTCACCATTCCATTTCGTCTCGACATTGCGACGAACGGGAAGAGCGTCGTCGGGACTTTGCATAACGGCGATGAGGACGTGGAGACGACCACCAGCGCCAACATAGAGAACGGCGCGGTGCAACTCAATTTCGAGCACTATTTGACCACGATCACCGCAACCGAGAAGGACGGCGAGTTGGACGGCCAGGTGACGGTTATTCATCGCAGCGCGATCAATATCACACCGGGTGCGGCTGAGGGCAAGAGTTCCGACACCGTGAGCGCCTTTCACGCCAAGCGGTATGTCGCTCCCACCGCAGCGGAAACGGCTAATGCACCATCGATCGACGGCGTGTGGGAAATTCCTCACGAGTCTCCGAAGGGAGAAAAGGCGTGGCGGCTGATCGTCAAACAAAACGGCTCTGAGATCAGCGCTTCGCTGCTTCGCGTCGATGGAGACACGGGAGCGCTGACGGGCGGATGGCGGAACGGTAAGTTCGTGGCCAGCCACTTCGATGGCTCGCGGCCGGGTTTGATCGAAATTACGCCGCAGGCGGACGGGTCTCTGCTGGTCGATTTGAAGGCACAGCCTCGCTATGCGGTGTTGACCGCGTACCGGCCGGAAGTGGCGCGGGCGAAGAGCTTGCCTGAGCCGGCCAACTATCTTACGCACACCAGCGTGAGAGATCCCAAGGAGGTCTTCACTTATAGCTTTCCCGATGTCAACGGCAAACTGGTATCGAACGAGGATCCGAGATTCAAGGGTAAAGTGGTGCTCGCCATCGTGACCGGCACGTGGTGCCCCAACTGCCATGACGAAGCCCGATACCTGGTTCAACTCCACGAGAAATACCACAACCAGGGCCTCGAAATCGTAGCTCTCGACTTCGAAGAAGCCGACCAGAAAGCCTCGCTGACCCGGGTCAACGCCTTCATCAAGCAGTACAAGGTGCCGTATACCTACCTGATCGCCGGAACGCCGGATGAGATGTGGGACAAAGTGCCGCAGACGGTGAACCTGAACACCTGGCCAGCTACTCTTTTCATCGGGCGAGACGGGCGGGTGAAGGGGACTTACTCCGGGTTCGCCGGATCGGCGAGCGGCGTTTACAACACGCAGCTCAAGGACGCATTCACGTCAACGATCGAGCGATTGCTCGGCGAGCAAGGCGAGGCGGGAACGACCGCTGCGCTACGGCGGTAATGAAGGAGGCATCCGCCAGTTTGATGCGAGCTGGCGGATGCCCATACACATGAAACTCATCATTTTTTGCTTTTCGGTAAGTCTGCTGATGGCGCAAACCAAGCCGGGGGTGTGGCAGGACGCCGCCAACGACAAGATTTGGGCGTCGTCCGACAACGGCTCCGGAGTGAGTTGGAGCCAGGCTGCCAATTACTGCCGCGCGCTGACGCTCGGAGGCTTTCGGGATTGGAGACTGCCCTCGATTGACGAATTGCAACAACTAGTGGGCCCGTCGGCGAACGCGGGCGGCTACAGGATTACGGGGCCAATCAAGTTGACGGGATGGCAGTGGAGTTCCTCCCCGGGGCTTGAGCGCGGCGAAGCTTGGGCACTTGACTTCGGCGACGGCGGCCGGGCGTCGGTCGTGGCGGGCGACTCCGGACTGAATCGCGCGCTGTGCGTGCACGATCCTGCGAAAAGGACCGCCATCTCCAGGCAGTGCTATTCTGAACC
>JBEKOZ010000322.1:0-6000 GCA_049521275.1 Bryobacteraceae bacterium
CGCAGGGAAAATTTTGAAGAAGCTGACCACCGCTCCCGGCTATGACGCTGAAGCCACCGTTAATTGGAAGACGAAGAAAATCATCTACACTTCTCTCGCCTCGGGCGACCTCGATCTGTGGACCATGCACGAGGACGGCTCGCATAAAACGCGCATCACAACGTCTGAAGGCTACGACGGCGGCGCCGTTTTCTCGCGCGACGGCAAGAAGATCGTCTGGCGCGCCCATCATCCCGACACTCCGGAGAAAGCCGCAAAGTCGAAGGAACTGCTCAAGGAAAATCTCACCGCGCCCATGAAAATGGAGCTCTTCGTCTCGAACGCCGACGGATCGGACACCAAACAAATCACCAGTTTCGGCTGCGCCAGCTTCGCCCCCACCTTCTCGCCCGATGGCAAGAAGATCTTGTTCGCTTCCAACAAACATAAATGCGATTCCAGCGATTTTGAGTTGTACCTTATTAATGTGGATGGAACCGGCCTGGAGCAAGTCACCGACTACGGCGTCTTTTCATCGTTCCCCGAATTCTCGCCCGACGGCTCCAAAATCGTCTTCGCCTCCAGCTACAAATCCACCAGCCATTACGAATTCAACATTTTCACAGCAGATTGGAAACCATGAAGACTTTTCTTGCGCTCACCGCCTGCGCCGCCCTGACCTTCGCGCAGGCTCCTCCGAAAAAGAAGAAGCTGCTCGCCATCGGCGCGGTAGCCGGATTTCAGCACGATTCCGTGTCGAACGGCCTCGCCACCATGTGGAAAATCGGCCACGATACCGGCCTGTGGGACACCTACATCCGCACCGACACGCAGCTCATCACGAAGAAGAAGCTCGCCGCCGGCAACGCCAAGAACCTCGATTATTTCGACGCGATCTACCTCTACACCACCGGCGAACTGCCTCTTGACGACGAGCAGAAGGCCTCGCTCCTGTCCTTCGTCCACGACGACGGCAAGGGAATCATCGGCGGCCACTCCTCCATCGATACCTTCTACAAATGGCCCGAGTACGGCGAAATGATGGGAGCTTATTTCGACAACCACCCCTGGGGCCAGTTCATGGCGCCGATCATCGTCGAGGACCCCGACTTCCCCGCCATGAAAGATTTCCCCAGAACTTTCCTGATGATGGACGAAATCTATCAGCCCAGCAAGGAATTTTCCCGCGAAAAGGTCCGCGTGCTGGCCCGTCTCGACGAAAATAAAATCGATCTCAACCACCAGGGCGTCAAGCGCACCGACAAGGATTTCGCCGTCGCCTGGGTCAAAACCTACGGCAAAGGCCGCGTCTTCTATTCGACCTTCGGCCATCGCGAAGAAGTCTACGACCGCCCCGACATTCAGACCATGTATCGCGAAGCCACCAAGTGGGCCATGAAACTCACCGACGGCGACGCCACACCGCGCCCGCGGCCTTAAAGGATTCGCAAAATTCGTTGAATAGATGCGTATGAGACTCCACAAAGCATTCCTGTCCATCCTCGTGCTCGCCGGATTCGCCCCCGCGGAAGTGGTCGATTCGGCGGCCAACGGATTCACCGTCAAGACCGTCCTCACCATCCAGTCCCCTCCCGACGACGTCTACCGCCGCCTGGTCCGCAACGTCGGCGATTGGTGGAATCCCGCGCACACGCTTTCAGGCAACGCCTCCAACCTCAGAATCGAGGACCAGCCCGCCGGCTGCTTCTGCGAGAAGCTCCCGAACAACGGAGTCGCCCGCCATATGGAGGTGGTCTTTGTCGCGCCCGGCAAGGGCCTCATCCTCCGCGGCGCCCTTGGCCCCATGCAGCCCCTGGCCGTCACCGGCAGCATGCAGATCCAGCTCACGGCGGTCGAAACCGGAACCAGACTGGAGGTCACCTACGCCGTCGGCGGATATCTTCCGAAAGGCCTGAACACCTGGGCCGCGCCCGTCGACATGGTGCTGGCCGAGCAGTTCACGCGCCTCAAAAGTCTCATCGAAACCGGCCAGCCCGCGTCAAAGTAAGCGATCGAGCAACAGCGCCTCAAGACGCCGTGTCCATCGGCGCTGACGAAACAGTTAGAATGGGAATCATCGTGGAACCGTACCCTCCAGGTTACCCGGCTGCCTATCCAACTCTTGAGGAGTTGATGCAGGAGCAAGGGGTTTGCCCGATAGCGGACCCCCGTGAGCTTTTGGGCGACTTTTGGCCCGACGACGAATCGATCGAGTTGTTTCTCGACGCTCTTCGCGATTGGCGTGGGCACGGAGAGACCGACCGAGCCGCGTGAATCCGGTCGTTGTCGATACCGACGTCCTCTCTTTCGTTTTCAAGCGCGATACCTGGGCCGGACTCTATCTCGCTGACCTTGAAGGAAGACCCGCGATGATCTCCTTCATGACCGAGGCGGAGTTGGAACGTTGGGCCTTGCAGGCCGGCTGGGCGCCACAGCGTCAGACCAGTCTGAGAGAGTTTCTGAGACGCTTCGTTATCGTCCCATCTTCGGCGATGCTCAGCCGGACGTGGGCGCAGGTGATGATCGAATCCCGCGCGGCAGGCAGGCGGATGGAAACAGCGGATGCGTGGATAGCGGCCACTGCGCTACTTTATCAAGCGGAACTCGTGACAAATGGGATCTGCGATTGATCACACACCCACAGGCGTGATTTGAACGGTCTCCATCCTCTTCAACTGCCCGCACGCCGCGAACACATCGAGCCCCCGCGGCTTCCGCACGAAACACGGTACCGCCCGCCTCACGATCGCCTGAAACGACTCCACCCGCCCCGCGAGCGGCGTCGCGTACGGAATCCCCGGACCCGGATTCAGCGCAATCAGGTTGACCTTCGCATTCAGCTTCGCCACCAGCTTCACTACCCTGCGCGCATCCGCGTCCGTATCATTCACGTCCTTCAACAGCACATACTCGAACGTCAATTTCTCCCACGGCCGCAACGGATAACGCCGGCACGCCTCCATCAACTCCGCCAGATGATATTTGCGCGTGATCGGCATCAGCTCCCGCCTCTGTTCCTCGGTCGACGCGTTCAGCGAAATCGCCAGTTTCGGCCGCACCGCCTCGCGCCCCAGCTCCTCGATCTTCGGAATGATCCCCGACGTCGACAGCGTAATCCTCCGCGGCGAAATCGCCATCCCGTCCACCATCAGCCGCGTCGCCTTAATCACGTTCCCCAGGTTCAGCAGCGGCTCGCCCTGCCCCATCATCACGATGTTCATCCGGTCCGCCCCGGCCTCAATCGAATTGTCCGCCGCCACCCGCAGCACCTGCCCCGCAATCTCGCCCGCCGTCAGATGCCGCTCCAACCCCAGCAGCGCCGTCAGACAAAATTTGCAATCCACCGGACATCCCACCTGGCTCGAAATGCAAATGGTCGAGCGCTCCCCTTCCGGCATCCAAACCGTCTCGACGGTCTTCCCGTCGCCCAGCCGCAGCAGATACCGCCGCGTCCCGTCAATCGATTCAAAACGCCGCTCGATTTCCGGCAATCCCACCGGCAACTCGACCTCCAGCCTCGCCCGCAACGCCTTGGGAAGATTGGAGATCTCGCGCACATCCGTAGCCCGCCGCCGGTACACCGCGTCATAGATCTGCCGTGCGCGAAACCCCGGCTCAGCCGTGCCCAAAGCCTGTTGGATGTCAGTAAGTTCCATCCCTACAATACTTTGCGGCATGCCCCCAGTTTAACATGGTAAACTGGTACTTACATGGCCACGCACAAAATCCGGGACATCGAGCGCGCCGTCCTTTCCAACGGCGTTCGCGTCGTAACCGAGCAAATGGCGCACGTCCGCAGCGTCACCGTCGGCATCTGGATCGGCACCGGCTCTCGCGAAGAATCGCCCGAGCAAAGCGGCCTCACCCATTTCATTGAGCACATGGTTTTCAAGGGAACCAAGAACCGCTCCGCCGAACAGATCGCCCGCTCCGTCGATTCCATCGGCGGCGGCCTCGACGCCTTCACCTCCAAGGAACTGGTCAGCTACAACGTCAAGGTTCTCGACGAGCATCTCCCCGAAGCCTTCGATGTGGTCACCGACCTGGTGCGCAATCCTCTCTTCGCCAAAGACGACATCGAGAAGGAAAAAGGCGTCATCCTCGAAGAGCTGAAGATGGAGGTCGACAACCCCGAATACCTCATCCACGAAATTTTCTCCAGCAGCTTTTGGAAGGGCCACGCGCTGGGACGCCCGATTCTCGGCACCAAGCAGACCATCCGCGCCTTCGACCGCGACAAAGTCGAAAAATATTATAAGCACTTCTACACGCCTTCGAACATCCTGATCACCGCCGCAGGAAATCTGAGCCATCGCCGCCTGGTCGCGCTCGCCGAAGAGAAATTCGCCGACCTCAAGCCGCGCAAGCTCCCTTCGATCGAAACTCCTCCGCAACCCCACGCCCCGCTCGTGTTCCGCAACAAGAATTCGCTCGAGCAGGTCCATCTCTATCTCGGTGTCCCATCGATCTCCATGCCTCATGAGAAGCGCTTCGCCTGCTACATTCTCAACGCCATCCTCGGCGGAGGCATGTCCAGCCGCCTGTTCCAGAACATTCGCGAAAAGCAGGGCCTCGCCTACACCGTCTATTCGGAGCTGACCATGTATCGCGACGCGGGCTGCATGCTGGTCTACGCCGGCACCTCGCAAAAAACCGCCGGCAAGGTCATCGAATCGATCGTCAAGGAACTGGGCGAGATCGCCGCGCACAAAGTCACCCCCGAGGAACTGCGCCGCGCCAAGGATCACCTCAAGGGCTCTTACGTGCTTGGTCTGGAATCCACCTCCAGCCGCATGGGCAACCTGGCGCGCCAGGAATTATACTTCAAACGTTTCTTCTCCCTGAACGAAATGCTGGAACTCATCGAAAAAGTCACCGCCGATGAAGTCCTGGCTCTGGCTCAGCAGTTCTTCGACCCCAAACACATAGCCATCGCCATGCTGGGCCGTCTCGAAGGCTTCAAAGTCCGCCGCCAGGACCTGATGCGCTCCCTATGACCGCGTCTTTTATCCGTGTTCATCCGCGTTCATCAGCGGCCAATATTCTTTTTCTTCTCCTCCTCACCACCTCAGCCCAAGCCCTGGACATCACCAAGCTCAAACCCTCCGGCTACGTCAACGATTTCGCCCACGCCGTCGACGCCGCGAACGCCCAGCGTTTAGAAGCCTACTGCGGCATTCTCGAGCGCTCGACCGGAGCCCAGTTGGCCATCGTCACCGTCGACACTCTCGATGGCGATGACATCGCCGACGTCGCGAGCAAGCTCTATCACCAATGGGGCGTCGGCAAGAAACCGAACGACGAAGGCATCCTGCTGCTGTTCGCGATCAAGGACCACAAGGACCGCGCCGAAATCGGCTACGGCCTCGAACCCGTCATCACCGACGCCGACTCCGGCTCCATCCTGCGCGGCATCCGCCCCATTCTGCGCCAAGGCACCTACGGACCGGCCGCGCTCGCGGCGGCGCAACAGTTCGGCGCGAAAATCGCCGCGTCCAAAAACGTAACTCTCCCCGTCGATCCCCGTGTTCGCACCCGCACCGCGGTGAGTCGTGGCCCATCCATCCCGTGGCCGCTGATCGTCATCGGCATCTTTTTTATTCTTTCGCTGCTGGGCCGCATCGGTCGTGGCGGCGGTGGTGGAGGTTTCACCGGTTTCCTTACCGGCATGTTCCTCGGTAACATGATGGGACGTGGCGGCGGAGGAGGCTGGTCCGGCGGAGGATTCGGAGGCTCCTCGGGCGGCGGTGGCGGAGGCGGATTCGGAGGCTTCGGTGGTGGAGACTCCGGCGGCGGCGGCGCCTCCAGCGATTGGTAACGGAGATATGGACGAACTCAAAGAACTGGTCACAAAACTCGAGCACGCCTATCAGGACCGGCTCCTGTCGGTGATCCTCTATGGTTCCGGCGCGTCGTCAGGTAAGGAGTCGGATCATCACGCGAAATTTTCCGACCTCAACGTCCTCTGCGTCCTCAAGCAGATCGCCCCGCGCGAATTGGGCGAATCCGAACCCATCTTCC
>JBEKOZ010000323.1:0-5992 GCA_049521275.1 Bryobacteraceae bacterium
TAGGCGAACGAATCCTTGAGAGCCTTGGAGACCTCTTCTTTCGTTCTTAGATTGCCTACGGCAGGCGCTTTCTCCGCTTTCAGGGTCGCGCAATCGACGTAATTTCTCTCGACCGAGTGCATCAGCCACTCCGCGAACGTCATTTGCGCGGGGGTGATGCGGTAGTCGTATTTCTCGGCCGGCATGACGTCGGCGGCGGCTTCGAGGTTGCGGCGCACGGAGTTAAAATAGCGCTGGTTCGAGGCGGTCAGGTTGTTCTGGGCATGAAGCGTCCCAAGGGCGAGTGCGAGGGCGAGGATGATTCTCATGACTCTTAATAAGGTACACTGCATGGGTTATGGCAAGCTGGCAGGCCCACGTTACGACCTGGATTTTGAAGTGGACGCTGAAGCCCAAACTGGCGCGGGCGGAGACCGCGCTCCACGCGCGCAAGCTGATGCGGCCGCGCGCATTCGCGCCGCCCATAGGCGTCCGCATCACGCCGGAGCGCATCGGCGAAGTGCCGGGCGAATGGGTGGAGGCGTCGGCGGCGGAGGTCACCATGCTCTATCTGCATGGCGGCGGATACTTCGCGTGCTCGGCCGAAACGCACCGGCCCATTACCACGGCATTTGCTAAAAATGGTTTCCGCGTGTTCGCGCCGGATTACCGGTTGGCGCCGGAGTTTCCGTTTCCGGCGGCTATCGAGGACGCGGTGGCGGTGTATCGGGGATTGCTGGAGCAAGGAATCCCGGCGGCGAAAATCGTGGTGGGCGGAGATTCGGCGGGCGGAGGGCTTACGCTGGCGCTGCTGCTTTCATTGCGGGCCGCGGGGACGGCGCTGCCGGCGGCGGCGGTTCTGTTCTCTCCCTGGACCGATCTGGCTTCGACCGGCGATTCCATCCGCACCAACGACAAGCGCTGCGCGATGTTCCGCGGCGCACGCATCGCGCACGGGGCGAACTACTATCTGGGATCGGCGGATGCGCGGAATCCATTGGCCTCGCCGCTTTATGCGAACCTGGCAGGCTTGCCTCCGATGATCGTGCACGTGGGCGGCGACGAAGTTTTGCTGGACGATTCGACCAGGCTGGCGGAGCGGGCGCGCGCGGCGGGCGTTCGCGTGGAACTGAAAATCTGGCCGGTAGTGCCGCACGTGTGGCAGATCGTCCCGACGATGCCGGAGGCGCGGCAGTCTTTGCAGGAAGTGTCGAGCTTCCTGATGGCGTCGGTCGAGTCGGGGGCAAAGCATGTTGGAGTTTAAGAATAAAGTCGCGGTGGTAACCGGCGGGGCGAGCGGAATCGGGCGGGCGATCGCGGAGCGGTGCGTGGCCGAAGGGATGCGTGTGGTGCTGGCCGATATCGAAGCGCCCGCGTTGGAAGAGGCCGCGAAGGCGATGGGCGCGCGGCCTTTTCGTCTGGACGTGACCGATGCGGGCGCGGTGGAGGCGATGGCGGAGGCGGTGTACCAAGAGTTCGGCGCGGTGCATCTGCTGTTCAACAACGCGGGGGTCGCGCCTAATGGGAACCCGACGTGGGCGCAGCCGCTCGACACATGGAAATGGGTGGTCGACGTGAACCTGTTCGGAGTGATTCATGGGATCCACAGCTTCGTGCCGCGCATGCTGGCCGGGGGCGAGGAGGGTCACGTGGTGAATACGGCGTCGGTGGCGGGGGTTTATGCGGGCGCGATGATCTCGCCTTATTTCGCGACCAAACACGCGGTGGTGGGACTTTCCGAATCGCTATTTCTGGAACTGAAAATGGGAAAAGCGCGGGTGAGCGCATCGGTGTTGTGTCCGGCATTCGTGAAAACCAAAATCGCGGAGAGCCATCGCAACCGGCCGGGCGCGGGCGCGGCGGTATCGGAGCCCAACGAATTCGAGGCGATGGTGCGCGGGTTGGTGGAACACGGCGTCGCTCCGGAATCGATCGCGGACAAAGTTTTTGAGGCGATCAAGGCGGACCAGTTCTGGATCCTGACGCATCCGGAAATGGACATCGCGATTCGCCTGCGCGTGGATGGAATGCTGGCGCGGCGGAATCCGATACCGGCGGCTATTTAAGCTCCGCCATCATGCCGGGAAGGCTCCACTGCATTTGCATGCTGTCGGAGGCCCATCCGAACTCGGCGGTCATGACCTTGCCGACTTCTTCCTGAGATTTGCCGCCGCGAATCAGGCCCTGGGCGCGGTTGCGCAGCTTTTCCACCATGTCGCGATAGGCTTTCAGTCCGGCCTTGGTGGTCACCTTGCCGTGGCCGGGGATCACGGTATCAAAATCGAGCATCAGCGCGCCGTCGAGCGTTTTGGTCCACTCGACCACGCTGCCTCCGCCGGGATAATCGATCAGCGGCGTCTGGTTGGCCATCAGGTCGCCGGTGTGGAGGGTCTTCAGCGCGGGGAAATAAATTACGGCGTCGCCGTTGGTGTGGCCGCGTCCGTAATATTTCGCGCGCACTTCCTTGCCGCCTAAATACACGGCGGTCTCGTCGGTGAAGGTGACCTGCGCGGGCATTACATCCGCCGAGTTTGGCTGCTTGTGCTCGACGATATTGGCGCGCGCATTGGCGGTCGAAATGATCTCGGCCGCCGATAGGAACTTGGCGTTTCCGCCGCTGTGATCGGAATGATGATGGGTGCTGAGAATGTACTTGATGGGCTGGCTGGTCACGCTTTTTACCTGGGCCACGATCTGATCGTGGTCCCGGTCGAATTTATCGTCGACCAGAATGACGCCTTCGCCGGTGACGTAAACCGCGACGTTGCCGCCGTCGCCGACGATCTGATAAAGATCTTCCTTCACCTTGGCGATGGTTAACTGCGCGGGAGGGGGGTTCTGCGTGTAGGCGATCTTCGTGAATGCCAGCCAGGATCCAAGGAGGAAGAGAATCCCTGCGGAAAGGCGTGCGAGTGTTGTGCGGCTCATTGGGAAGACTATATCAAAAAGAAACCGCTCCCTATGGTCACGGCTCATAAAACAGGTGACGGTTAGCGGTCAGTTCTTCAAGTGCTTCTCAAACCACTCCAGCTGCCGGCCCACTAAATCGATCTGATGATTCGGCTCGCTGATGCCGTGGCCTTCGCGCGGATAGCGGATAAAGATCGCCTCCACTCCGTTGCCGATCAGCCCGCGATAATATTCTTCGGCCTGCTGGATGGCGACGCGGCGGTCCTGCTCGCCGTGGGTGATCATGATCGGCGTTTTCACTTTGTCGACGTAGGTGATGGGAGAATATTTGCGGTAGGTCGCGGCCGCCTTCCAGGGCTGCCCCGCGAAGCCGTACGCCATCAGGCCGGGGATGTCGCTCTGGCCGTAGAAACTGTACCAGTCGCTGATGCCGGCATGTCCGATCGCGGCCTTGAAGCGATTGGTCTGGGTGATGGTCCAGAAGGTCATGAAGCCTCCGTAGCTGCCGCCCATCACCAGCAGTTTGTCGGGATCGGCGACGCCCTTCGCGATCATCGCGTCGACGCCGGCCATCAGATCGCCGAAATCCTTGCCGCCCCAATCGGAGACATTGGCCTGCTCGAATTTCGCGCCGTAGCCGGTCGACCCGCGAGGATTCGGCGCCAGCACCGCGTAGCCATGGGCCGCGAAAATCTGCGCCCGCGCATCGTAGCGCGCGGTATTCGCGCCGTACGGGCCGCCGTGGATGCTCAGAATCATCGGCACCTTTTTCCCCGCCTGATAATCGAGCGGGTAAGTCAGCCAGCCCTCGACCTCGAAATTATCGGGGCCCTTCCAGTGCACCGCTTCCGCCTTGGCGACCGCGAAATCGTCGAATTGCGGATTCGAGTGCGATACGCGCGTGCGCCCGCCGCCCGCCACGCTGATCACCCAGATGTCGGGCGGGCTGGTCGAATTGTCGACGCTGCTGGCAATCCGCGCGCCGTCGGGCGACAGATCGAAGTCGGCGTAAATCATCTCGCCCTCGGTGATATGGACGATCTTTCCGCCCGCAACTGGCACGCTGAAAATATGGCGATGCAGGCCTTCTTCGGAATCCCAATAGACGCTTTTTCCGTCCGGCGCCCACCTGGCCGCGCCCGCCGAATCGGGAAAATCCCTGGTCAGATTCTTGGGCGATCCGCCGGCAGCTGGGATCACCACCAGGTCGACCTTCTCCGCCCAGGAGCGCGGGTCCATCGCGCTCAGATACGCGATTTCGGAACCATCGGGCGACCACGAGGGACTCGAATCGGGCCCGGGATTCGAGGTCAGGCGCTTCGGCGCGCCGCCCTCCGCGCTCACCACGTAAATGTCGGTGTTCCGGTCCGCGTTGAGGTCGAAGAAAGAACTTTCCTGCTTGCCCATGCCGGACTCGACGTAGGCAATCGACTTCGAATCGGGCGACCAGCGCGGCGACGACACGGTGAACGCGCCTTCGGTCACGCGCTTCTTCGTTTTCCCGTCCAGTTCGATGGTCCACAGGTGCGCGTAATTGTAGTCGGCGTCGACCAGAATCGCGTCGAACTTGTCCTTCTGGCGCTTTTCGCGATCCGTTTTATCCTTGCGCTCGTCGGCGGTGACGAAGGCGATCCGCTTGCCGTCCGGCGCCCATTGAAACTCGCTGATCGCGGTATCCTCCGACGTCAATTTTTCCGCTTCCCCGCCGTCCGGACGGATCATCCAGATCTGGCTGCCGCTCTTCGATTCACCCGAGCCGCGATCCGCCAGGAACGCGATGCGCGATCCATCGGGCGCCCATTGCGGCGCGCTTTCGCCCTTTTCGCCCGCCGTCAATTTCACCGGCGCCGAGCCGCCGCGGACGCGTCCCACCCAGATGTGCGATACCTGGCGATCGCCCTTGCGGTCCCACTCCGTTTCGGTGAACAGGATCCAGTTTCCATCGGGAGAGAATTTCGGCCCCGCCACGCGATGGATAGCAAGGGAATCCTCGACGGTGATTTTCTTGGTTCCGGCCTGCGCCAGCGCGGCGGCGCACAGGATCGTTAGATAGATTTTCGTTCGCATGCACAAACGAGTATACGCCGCTTGTGGGTGTTCGGGCTCCACAACGAGCCTGCTTGAAGCAGGCTGCCACCAAGAATGACCGCCCCACAAGAGGTCTGAGCCCTCATGCGGACTGGCGCCAGGACATCGCACTAGAATGTAATCGTGTGGTGCTCTCTCGTCGTCGCGCTCGAACTTGTCGCCGCCGCGGCCTCGCCTCCGAAGGTCGCGCATCGCGTCGAGCCTCGCTATACGCGAGAGGCGCGCGCCAATGGAATCCAGGGCACCGTCCTGCTCGAAGTCTCCGTCGATGAGACGGGTAAGCCGGGGAACATTTCGGTTCTCAGTCCCATCGGCTTCGGCCTCGATAGCCGCGCGGTGGACGCGGTCCGCCAGTGGACTTTTCAGCCGGCCATGTCGGACGGCAAGCCCGTCAAAGGCACCACCACCGTCGAAGTGAAATTCCGCATCTTCCATCGCCGCTTCGATCCGGCGGCGGAGGAGCGGCGCAACTCCTTCAACCTGGCGGTGGACGCGATCCAGCGGAAAAAACAGACCAGCGAAACGATCGACACGCTGCGCAAACTGGCGCACGAGAAATATCCGCCGGCGATGTATCTGTACGGAAGGCTGCTCGACGCGGGCGACGGCGTGGCGCAGGATCGCGTCCAGGCGCTGCGGCTGGTGGTCGAAGCGGCGAAAGAGGGCTACCCTTCGGCGATGTTCGACACCGGCCGCATGATGATGGAAGGCCGGCGCCTGCCGCAGGATCCGGAGAAGGGATTGGAGCTCGTGCGCAATGCCGCCGTCTTAGGAAACCGGCGCGCCCAGTTTTTCCTGGGCGTCGCGTATCTGAGTGGTTACGGCGTCCCGCGCGATATGGAGCGCGCCAACCGGAATTTCCGGCTCTGTGCCACGGTCGGCGAATCGCCGTGCCAGGTGCAGCTGGCGAAGCTGCTATTAGAGAACAGCGAGCGCGAAGAACGCGATTTTCTGCAAGCGATCGCCTGGCTGGAACTGGCAGCGGAGGAGCGCAACGACGAAGCGAAACTGATCC
>JBEKOZ010000324.1:0-5983 GCA_049521275.1 Bryobacteraceae bacterium
CACCTGCGGAGCGGCGTCGCCTGGGTGCGTGGAGATGGAACGCTGGGAGCTGTGAACTCCTCGCTGGCGGCGACGCTTGGCATCGATGCGAAGACTATGATCGGCCGGGACTGGCTGGAGATTTTCTCCAAACAGGAGCGCGAGCGGGTCCGGGAATCCTACAGCCGGATGCTATTGCTGGGAATGACCGAATTCGACGCGTTCGGACAGCACGCCGACGGCAGCTACCCCCGGCTCAACGTGCTGTTGGTGGCCGTTCACGATCATAAGATGAGATTCGTGGGGCACCACTGTCTGGTGCTGGATACCACTCAAACCAGGCTGCTCGAGGAACGCCTCAAAGCAACGGAAGAGCTGGTGAGAGAGTTGCAACAGGGCGCCGCTAACGCATCTTGATAAGAGTCCCGATCAGATAGACCAACGGGATCGCCAATCCGGCGGCGATGAGCATGACCACCACCCGCTTCGGTTTGTACACCACCACTCGCGCGACCATTTCCCGGTCTGGGTTCGTTTTGTGCCCGTTCCGCGTATGAAACATCTCGGCCAGCAGCAGCCGGTCGGCGCACTCCTGGCAATCGACGACATGCTCCTCGAACTCGCGCAGTTCCTCCGGCGAGAGCGCATGGTGGAGATATCGCTCAGCCACGGAATTCGCGTCGATGTAGGCATGGTCCATGACTCGAACAACCCCATTCTCCCACCGGATTGTCCAATATGGTAGACTGGCAAAGAGTAAACAGTACTAGGAGTGTCTGAAGGCAATGGCGAAAGTGTGTGATCTTTGCGGGCGGGGCCCGCAGTTTGGAAATCGGATCAGCCACGCAAACAACGTGACCAAGCGTCGCTGGGACGTCAACTTGCAGAAGGTGCACGCGGTGGTCGCGGGCGCACCGAAGCGCATTAAAGTGTGCACGGACTGTATCAAAAGCGGCAAGGTTCAGAAAGCCGCCTAAACTCAGCAGTCGCATGCAAACCGCCCTCCTCGACAAGCCACATGGCTGCTCGGACCGAGAAGACATGAGCAAACTCGACTCTCATTCAATTGGATCCACAGATCCTGGCTAACCGACTATCTCAATTTCTTTAGCAACGATTGTAGGCTCAGGCACCGTCTCTCCAAATTCCCGCAGCACCGCGAGATGCCCTCGCACTGCTTCTTGAATATTTCGCTCCGTCTCTTCCAGCGTCTTGCCGGTTGTAATGCAGCCGGGCAAATCGGGAACATAAGCCGCCCAATTGTGCTCCGCTTGCTCGAAAATGACGGTATATCGTTGGCTCATTACTTTATCTCCAATCCAGCGGCCTTCAATATTGACTTTAGCGTGCCTGTCGGGACATCGTCGCCTGGGTGCCCCGGTATGGTTACGACGTCCGGCTTCGAACGATGCTTGTAATGGCGATGGCTCCCGGTCGTCCGCACATGCCGCCATCCGTCGGACTCAACAAGACGTATCAAATCTCGAACCTTCACTTGCCCTCAGTCGTTCTCGCTACTCCCCGTGACCTTCAACACCGCTAAAAACGCCTCCTGCGGTATCTCCACTCGCCCGACGCGCTTCATCCTTCGCTTCCCTTCCTTCTGCTTTTCGAGCAGTTTTCGTTTGCGCGAAATGTCGCCGCCGTAGCATTTGGCGAGCACGTTCTTGCGCATCGCCGCGATCGTTTCCCGGGCGATAATCTTGCTCCCGATCGCCGCTTGCAGCGCGACCTCGAACATCTGGCGTGGAATGAGTTTCCGCAGCCGCTCGATCAGTATCTTGCCGCGTTCGTAGGCGAAGTCTTTGTGGACGATCATCGACAATGCGTCGACGGGCTCGCCGGCGACGAGAACGTCGAGTTTCACCATCGGCGAGACCCGATATCCTGCCAGGTGATAATCGAGCGACGCGTAGCCACGCGATGCCGATTTCAGGCGGTCGTAGAAATCGAGCACGATCTCATTGAGCGGCATTTCATACAGCAGCATCACCCGGCCCGCGCCGATATATTCGAACTTTTTCTGCGTGCCGCGCTTTTCCTCTAAAAGCTTGAGGATCTCGCCGATGTACTCATCATGCGTGATCACCGTGGCGTCGATGATGGGCTCCTCAATTTCCTTGATGTCCGACGGGTCGGGAAATTTCGAGGGATTGTTGACGTCGATTACAGTTCCGTCGGTCAAAGTGATTTTGTAGGTGACCCCAGGCGCGGTCGTGATCAGGTCGATTTGAAATTCGCGCTCCAACCGCTCCTGCACGATCTCCAGGTGAAGTAAGCCGAGGAATCCGCAGCGGAAACCAAATCCCAAAGCGACCGAATTCTCAGGCTCGAAGTTAAACGCGCTGTCGTTAAGACGCAATTTTTCCAGAGCATCGCGCAGCAACCCGTGTTCATGCGCCTCGATGGTGTAGAGGCCCGCGAATACCATCGGCTTCAACGGCTCGAACCCAGGCAGCGGCTCCGGCGCGGGATTCGCGACATCCACAATCGTGTCGCCGATCTGTGCATCGGAGACCGTTTTGATATTCGCGAACAGGAACCCGACCTCGCCCGCTGAAAGCTCGTCGCATGGAATCGGTTTGGGAGATTGATATCCCACGCCCTCCACTTCGTGAGTGCTGTTGTTCGACCAGAGGCGGATCTTCTGCCCCTTGCGCATGGTCCCTTCCATGACGCGCGCGAGAATAATGACGCCGCGATAGGGGTCGAACCAGGAATCGAAAATCAGAGCGCGCAGCGGCGCGTCGGGCGAGCCCTTGGGCGCCGGAATCAGATGCACAATCGCCTCGAGAATTTCCTGGATGCCGATGCCGTTCTTCGCGCTGGCAAGAATCGCGCCGCTGGCATCGAGACCGATCAACGACTCAATTTGCTCCCGAATGCGCTCCGGCTCAGCCGACGGCAAGTCGATCTTGTTGATCACCGGAATGATTTCAAGATTGTGATGCAGCGCCAGATAGGTGTTGGCCAGTGTCTGCGCCTCCACGCCCTGCGACGCATCGACCACCAGAAGCGCTCCCTCACACGCTTGCAGACTGCGCGACACTTCGTAGGTGAAATCGACGTGCCCCGGCGTGTCGATCAAGTTGAGCTGATATTCCACCCCGCTCTGCGCGATGTAGGTGAGGCGGACGGCGTGCGCCTTAATCGTGATGCCGCGCTCGCGCTCCAGATCCATGGTGTCCAGCACCTGCGCCATCATCTCGCGCTGCGCCAGGGCGTGCGTGGCTTCGAGCAGGCGGTCAGCCAGCGTCGACTTGCCGTGATCGATGTGCGCGATGATACTGAAATTTCGGATGAACTCGGGGAGCATGCGGTATGATGAACCTGGAAACCCCTAATTATCCCACGATGTCCGCGGATTCTCTCAATTGGAACGATTTTGATGCCACCGGGCTACGGTTCGCAATCGTGGTCGCACGCTTCAACTCGATGATTACAGAGAAACTTCTCGCGGGCGCGCGGGAGGCGTTGGCGAAAGCGCAAGTCGATGTGTTTCATGTGCCTGGCGCTTTTGAATTGCCGTTAGCGGCCAAAATGCTGGCCCAAACCCATCGTTATCACGGCATCATCGCTCTGGGCGCGGTCATTCGCGGCGAGACGCCGCATTTCGATTATGTTGCGGGCGAAGCGGCGCGCGGGCTGCAAAATGTCGCGCTTGAAACCGGCATCCCGGTGTCTTTCGGGGTGTTAACCACCGACACTTTGGAGCAGGCGGAAGCCCGGTCCGGTAAAGGCCGTGATGCGGCGCTGACGGCGCTCGAAATGGCTCGTTTTGCAATCAGCGTGGCAAACTAATGCCGGCGCGTCATCGTTCCCGTGCGCGCGCGTTGCAAGTGCTGTTTCTATGGGACTTGCGCAAGCAGGACATCGGCGAGGCAATCGCTTCGTTTTACGACACGCTCGGCTCAGAAGAGGATGACCCGACGCCGACGGATCCGGATGAGTTTATGGAGACTCTGGTGCGCGGCGCGGTCGAAAATGCGATCTCCATCGACAAGATAATCTCCGATAAATCAGCCAATTGGCGTATAGAACGGATGCCTGCGGTGGATCGAAACATACTGCGGCTGGCGGTCTATGAAATGAGCGATTTGAAGACGCCCGCGGCGGTGGCGATTGACGAAGCGCTGGACCTGGCGCGCCAGTTTTCGGGCGACGAATCGGTGGCCTTTATCAACGGCGTGCTGGACGCGGTCAGCCGCGAAAAATGAACCTCGGCAAATGAACTTACGTGTAGTGTTGGTTTCGCCTCGAAACCCTTTAAACATAGGCGCCGCGGCGCGCGCGATGAGCAATTTCGGGGTTTTTGAGCTAAGACTCATAAACGCGTATAAAGTAGCGTTTTTGGAGGCAAAAAGCGCAGTTAACGCGTCTAAAATACTCATCAATGCGCGCGAATTCGACACCGTAGCGGAGGCTGTGGCGGACTGCGGGCTGGTGGTCGGCACCACTTCGATCGGTAATCGGGCTCTCGAACATCCGCTGCGGCGTCTCGAAACAGGTGGCAAGATCATCGCGAAAAAGATGGCGTCGGCGCCGGTGGCGTTGTTGTTCGGATCGGAAAAATTCGGCCTTTCGAACGAAGACATGAGCTACTGCCACTGGCTGATGAGAATTCCCGCGCGCGAAGAACATGCGTCGATGAACCTCGGTCAGGCGGTCGCGGTGTGCCTGTACGAGATCATCCGGAATCCCGAGGCGGTTCGCGCGAAACCCGAACTCAAACGCCTCGCGAGCGCCGAAGAACTGGAGCGGGTGACGGCGCTGCTCGAAGAAGTGCTGGAGCAATCGGGTTATGTGCACGCGCGCGTGGAAGGGTCGACGAGGATGAAGATTCGAAGACTGGTCCGGCGGATGGAGTTGAACGCGCACGATGCCGAGGTGTGGCTGGGAATGCTGCGGCAGATCAAGTGGAAGTTGTTAAACTGAGGTTTTTATGACCAAAGTGACTTTGCACTATGATCTCGCCCGTCCGTTGACGGAGCCCGAGTTGGGGAGCGTCGCGGACTTGCCGAGCACGTATGGCATCGCGCGCGTGCAGGTGGCTCCGGGGCTCGATAAGCTGATCGTCGACTACGATGCGTCGCGGATGATGAAGACGGATGTCGAATCGGTGCTGCATCGGCATGGGCTGCCGATCGTGTGACATACAGCCCGGGCCTGTATAATGGCTGTATGAAGCAGCTCAATCTCAACGTCACGCCGGAGTTCGAGCGGGACTTAAAGCTCTTCATGAAGCGCAAGGGCATCAAGCGGAAATCTGACGCGATCCGGAGCGCGATTCGAGAGGCCGCCTCGCGAACTAATGCTCCGAAGACCGACTTCAGATCCTGGATTGGAGTTGCGGCGAAGGATCCACCCAATCCGAATCCTCGATTCAAGAGCGAGGACGATCTCTGGTCGTAGATACGTCAGCTCTGCTCGCCATCTTCTTTGGAGAAGCTCTTGCACCGTGGGCGTCCGACCGGTTGCTGGAGAACGCCGCCGATTTGCAGATGAGCACTATAAATTATGTCGAAACGCTCATTCTGGTAGGTGATCGTTTCCCCAGGCGAGTTGAGGAAGTTCGCGAATTGATCGACTCTTCTCAGATCCACATTGTATCTCCTACGCGACACCAAGCTGAGGTTGCGGCTCGCGCACGCTTGCGATTTCCGCTGAATCTGGGTGATTGTTTTGCCTATGCGTTGGCGAAGGCGGAGGATTGTTCGCTGCTGACGCTGGATCGGGATTTTCGAAATACGGATATCCGCGTTGTTCTCCCGAAGAGGATTTCTTGAGCGCAAGTTCGGTGCTGCATCGGCATGGGTTGCCGATCATTGAGTGTATGAAGAAAGCTAAGGTCACGAAGGATCGAAAGGCTGCGGCCAAGTTGGAAGTGTCTCGCTCTGCTAATCGCGAGAGCCTTCCGCGAACGAATTTCCGATTGTTACTTGGGATTGGGCTCAAGGTCCCGATGAATCCCAAACCCAAGTTCACGACTGAGGATCAGCTTTGG
>JBEKOZ010000325.1:0-5967 GCA_049521275.1 Bryobacteraceae bacterium
TGGGATTGACCTTGTTGATCATGATGATCGTCCTCGCCGTGGGCCTGGTAAGCATCGTGGGCGCGGGCGTTCGGGAAGGGCAGCTCGAACCCGGCGTGGCAGCGACCAGCCGGTCGAAACGCCGCGCGCGCATTCTGATGGGAGCGACCGCGGCAATCATCGCGTTCATTCTCTGGTCCGGCGGCCGCTGGTGGGCCTCCGCGGCGAGCGGCTATGCGCGGGATCTTTACCAGCCTCTTCAGATGACCGCGAGCATACAGCCGCACGACCTACTGGTGCTTACGCTGACGAATCCACCGTGGACGGTGCCGCGTAAAATCGACGATTTTCTTCCTGATCACGGCCATTTGATGCATTTGTATATGATTCGCCAGCCGGAAGCCGCGCGCGTGTGGCATCTGCATCCCGAGATGACCTCCAGCGGGACCTTTACCCACGCGTTGCCGCCCGTTCCCGCGGGAGAATACCAGCTGTACGGCGACGTAGTGCATCACGACGGTTTCGCGGAAACCATGGTGGCTAGGCTTGTCATACCAGTCGATCTCGATGGCACTCCCGTCAGCGGCGACGATGCGGCCGGGATTCGCGGCGAGTCGCCGGATGGCTCGCATATCGTATGGGATCGAGATCCTGCGCCGCTTAGAGCCAGAAAGGCCGTCATTTTCAAGTTCCGCCTGGTCGATCGCGACGGCAAGCCAGTGGAGGATGCCGAACTTTACATGGGCATGTCCGGTCACGCGGCCTTCGTGAAGAATGATGGAACGGTGTTCGCGCACGTTCATCCGTCGGGGTCGGTACCCATGGCCGCTCTGGCACTGGCGAATCCGCAGCGCCAAAATCACAGCATGGATCACAGCATGCATCACAAGTCCGGCTTGCCGCCCGAAGCCGATTTTCCGTATGGCTTCCCCACCCCCGGCGACTATCGTGTCATCGTCCAGATGAAACACAACGGCGTGATCGAGACAGGAATTTTCGACGCCAAAGTCGAGTAAGCCGCCGATTTCAACTGATATCACGGGCAAAATTTCCATTCATTTTCAAAGAGACCCGCTACCCGAATCGCTTTTGGTCTTGACACGTCATTCGATCTGTACCTATACTGGCTAAAATCTCCCCCGATTTTCGGCCCGACGGAGTTCCGTGGAACTCCTCGGCGCGGAAGTGTCTTACTCCCTCCCCCGGCGAGTCCAAAATGATCCTGCACGGGAACTTCGTCGGCTGTCGCACTCCGGGTAACTATACTCGTCCGGCGTGAAAGGTAGCTCAAAAAGAATTTCTTCAGAAGGACGGTGTTGAAATGGCGGTGACCAGGCCCCGAAATCGTAATATCATCTGTCGCCTTACCCAGGACGAGTATGATCGCCTGCAATCGGCGGCATCAGACGCCCGCAGCCTTTCGGATTTTGCGCGCGAGCGATTGCTAGGCGCTGTGGCTCTTCCCGCGATCAATCAGCAACTTACGGAATTGAAGCAGAGAGTAGAGCGGATCGAGGAACAAATGGAGCAGGATTAAATGCGCACCCTTTGTTTGTTAGTCTCGACGCTCTCGGCGCTCGCCCAAACGCGGCCTCTACAGCCGTCGCTGATGGAGGACGCGGGGAAAGAGAATCTGCCGTCACAGAAGCTTGGCGTCGACGATCTGATCGCCGTGTCTGTCTACGATGCGCCCGAATTGACGCGGACTTTGCGGGTGGAAGAGGACGGCACGATCCATCTGCCGCTCCTCAAGGAGGGCGTGCAGGCCTCGGGCATGTTCGCACGGCAACTGGAAACCAGCATTGCCGCGGCGCTGAAGTCCGAGCAGATTCTGGTGGATCCGTTCGTGAAAGTGACCGTAGTCGAGTATCACAGCCGGGCGATTTCGGTGATGGGCGCGGTTCACAAGCCGGTGACGTTTCAATCCGTCGGCAAGGTGACCCTGCTGGATGCCCTGGCTCGCGCAGAAGGCTTAACCAATAACGCCGGCACCGAAGTGCTGATCACGCGCGGGAAATTCGTCGAGCGGATTTCCGTGAAAAAGCTCATGAATGATGCCGACCCGTCCGTAAATTACGAGCTGCATGGCGGCGAGGAGATTCGCGTGCCGGAGGCGGGCAAGATTTTTGTCGTCGGCAACGTGAAAAAGCCGGGAGCCTTCCCGGTGCGCGACGCCAACGACAACTCCGTGCTGCGCATGATCGCGCTTTCGGAGGGATTAATGCCGTTTGCGGCCAAGGACGCTTACATCTACCGCCGCGATGAGAAGGGCGCGAAGCAGGAGATCCCGGTGGCGCTCGAAAAAATCATGCAGCGTAAATCACCCGACGTGACGCTCGAAACCGACGATGTATTTTACGTTCCCGACAACAAGGCCCGTCGGACGACGTTCACCGTGATCGACCGCATCACCGCGTTCGGTTCGGCGACGGCGTCCGGATTATTGATCTGGCATTAATATGAAGCAAAACGCTCCGGTGATCCCGGAATATCGCGCGATCTCCAGCTCTAGCGCCGCGATTCTCGACGCGGAGTATGAGCCGCAGGCCGCGCACGTCCCGCTTTCACACTACCTTTGGATTCTGCGGCGCCACGGCTGGAAAATCGCCGGTTTTGTGGCCGTCGTGGTGCTCGCGACGCTGATTTTTTCGCTGCGGCTGACTCCGATTTATGAATCGACCACCACGGTCGATGTCGACCGCCAGATGCCGACAGGCGTGCTTGGACCGGAGGCGATACAGAACGCGACCAACGATGCCGACCAATTCCTGGCCACGCAGGTGAAGCTGATCCAATCGGATTCGGTGCTGCGCCCGGTTGTCGACAAGTACAGGCTGCGCGACGTCGAAAAGGACGCGCTCGAAGAGGCGATCGATAAATCGGCGACCAGCATCGAAGCTCCGGTGGTGCTGAAGCATCTGAAAGTGACACGGCCTCCGAACACTTATCTGCTGCTGGTCAGCTATCGATCGGCGAACCGGCAACTCGCGGCGGATGTCGCAAATGAAATTGCACTGTCCTACCTCGCGCACACTTACCGGATCCGCTATAAGGCCACGGCTGGGTTGAGCGAGTTCATGGAGCGGCAACTGGAAGAACTGCACGCGAAGATGGAAAAATCGAGCGCGGCGCTGGTGCAGTTCGAGCGTGAGCTGAACGTCATCAATCCGGAAGAGAAGACCAACATCACCTCGGCGCGCTTGTTGCAGTTGAACACCGAGTACACCAACGCGCAGGCGGACCGGGTGAAGAAGGAAGCGGCGTACGCATCGGTGAAGGATGGCACGCTGGCCGCGGCGCAGGTCTCGACGCAAGGCGACGCGCTGAAGAAACTCACCGAGAGTTTGAACGACGCAGAACAGAAGTTCGCAGAGGCGAAAAATCACTACGGCATCAATCATCCGGAGTTCAAGAAAGCGCAATCGCGCGTCCAGGAGCTGGAAACGCAGGTGGCGGCCACCCGCGCGAGCATCGCCCAGCGTGTCGAGATCGAATACCACGAATCGGTGGACCGCGAAAAGATGCTGGAAGCGGCCGTGCGGGAGACCAAGGCCGAGTATGACCGCCTCAACTCGCGCTCCTTCGAGTATCAGACGCTGAAGCGCGAAGCTGACGGCGACAAGCAGCTCTACGAAGAGCTGATCCGCAAGATCAAGGAGGCCGGGATCAATGCCAGCTTTCAGAACAGCATGATTCGCGTGGCCGATCCGGCGCGTCCGGGATTGAAGCCGGTGTTCCCGATCCTGTGGCTGAACGTCCTGCTGGCATTTCTGTTCGCTGCGTTTTTCGGAGTGGGCGCGGCGGTGTTGAACGACGTGCTCGACAACACCATTCGCGATCCGGATCAAGTCGCGCGCTGGCTGAATACCGACGTGATCGGCTCGCTGCCCGCGGTGAAGGACTGGCGTCGGCGGTTGAGCCCGATTCAGCACCACACTGGAACGACGGCGCTGGTGCATGTGAATGGAACCGGCATCTCTGGAGCAGCCGGGAAGGACCCGTCGGAGCAGGCGCTGTCGAACTATGAAGAGGCCATCCGCACGCTCCGCAATTCCATACTGCTGACCGATTTCGACCGGCGCCTCCGCAGCGTGTTGCTAACCAGCGCGTCGCCGTCTGAAGGGAAGTCGACCGTGGCCGCGCACCTGGCCGCCACTCACGCCAGCCAGCATAAACGCACGCTGCTGATCGACGGCGATTTGCGCCGGCCGAGCGTGCACCGGCTGTTCCAGGTGCCCAACGCGATAGGTCTGTCGAACGTATTGATGAAGGAAACTTCGTGGCTGGACGCGGTGATAATCATGGACGAGCCGAACGGGCTGCACATCCTGCCGGCGGGTCCATCGACGCGAAGGGCCTCGGACTTAATCGGCATGGGACTGGCGGAATTGATCGAAGAAGCGACGCGCGAATACGACCTGGTAGTGCTGGACGCGCCTCCGCTGCTGGGGTTCGCGGAACCGTTGCAGATGGCGACGGCGGTGGACGGAGTGATCGTAGTCGCGCGGGCGGGAGACACCAGCCGGAAAGCGTTGAGCTCGGTGATCACGACTCTGGCCAGGCTGCGGGCGAATCTAGTGGGCGTTGTGTTGAATGAAGTCCATCGGGAAGTGAGCGCCGGGTATTACTACTACTACGGGCATTACAGCAAATACTATGGCCGGCCAAAATCGGAGTAAACGGCATTCATGAACCGCAGGCTTTTGGAAAATCTCGCGTCGCTCTATAGCGTGCACATGTTCAACTACCTGGTCCCGCTCTTCACGCTGCCCTACCTGGCGCGCGTACTGGGGCCGGCGGAGTGGGGAGCGCTCGCCTTTGCCGACGCCTACGCGCGCTTCGTTTCGCTGGCCGTCGAATATGGCTTCGGGTTGTCCGCCACGCGTGAAGTCGCACGCATCCGCCACGATGCCGGCGCGCGCGGGCGCCAGCTCTCGGGGGTTTTCGGGGCGCAGATTCTGTTGGGCGCCGCGGCTCTGCTGATCACTGTGGTTCTGGCGAGGTACATGCCGATCTTCGCATCGCACCGCTGGTTGCTTCCAGGGGCTTTCTTCCTGGCGATGAGCCAGGGCGCCGCGCCGATGTGGTATTTCCAGGGCATCGAGCGCGTGCGCCTCATGGGAGCTCTGTGGATCCTGGGGCGCATCGCGGGAGCCCTCGGACTGGTCCTGTTCGTCCATTCGCCCGGCGACGGCTCGCTCGCGCTGTTCATTCAGGGAACGGCTCCGTTTCTCGCGGTGATCGGCGGCGCGCTGATGGCTTATCGCGACACGCCGTTCTACTGGCCGTCGATCCGGCGCGGATGGGAGGCGCTGCACGCGGGCGGGCCTCTGTTCCTGTATCGCGCGGGCGGGACGCTCTATTCGTCTTTCAACGTCCTGCTGCTCGGGATGTTCGCGCCCTCCCTGGCGCTAGCGTGGTTCGCCGGTGCCGAAAAGCTGGCGCGCGCGGCCGTAGCGGCCTGGAGTCCCATCAACCAGGTGTTCTATCCGAGGATCAATCACCTGATGGCGACCGACAGGCGTGGCGCCGAGCAGGCCGCACGCTGGTCGGCCTGGCTGATGGTTGCAGTAGGCGCGGGCATGGGGCTGTTCCTATTCTTCGCAGCGCCGCTGCTGGTAAGACTCGCTTTGGGGGCCGGTTATGAACCCGCTGTAAGTATCCTGCGAGTGATGGCGGCGCTTCCACCGCTGATCGCGCTGAGCAACGTGCTGGGAGCGCAATGGATGCTGGCACTACGCCTCGACAAGGAGCTGAATTGGATCATCCTGGGAGCCGGCCTGGTGAACCTGGCGGCGGCCCTGGTGCTGGGACGGTGGTATCTCGGCTTGGGGATGGCGGTTTCCCTGGTGATTGCCGAGGCGTTTGTGGCGGTCGCGGCGATGGTGACCCTGCGGCGGAGAAGGCTAGACCCATGGGCAGGGTCGGCAGCGGAGGCCGCGGCGTGAGCTCGATCTCAGGGATTGAAATTGTCGCTGTCGAAGCTGG
>JBEKOZ010000326.1:0-5928 GCA_049521275.1 Bryobacteraceae bacterium
CGGCTGAAGTACGATTCGCCTGCCCAGCTCGCACGGCGCCTGAGCGGCGGCAATCAACAAAAAGTCGTGATCGCGAAGTGGCTGGCGACCCACGCCCGCGTGATCCTGTTCGACGAGCCGACGCGCGGCATCGACGTGGGCGCGAAGGTGGAAGTTTTTGAAACCATGGACGAGCTGGCGCGGGCGGGCGCGGCGATCCTGATGATGAGCTCGGAGATGGCCGAAGTCCAAGCCGTCGCCGATCGCATTCTGGTGATGCGGCAAGGCCGGATCGCAGGGGAGTTGCCGCGCGGCGCATCGCAGGAAGACATTTTACGGCTCGCCGCATTTGAAGAAAAGGTCGCGTCGTGATTCAGCGCCTGCTGCCGTTCGGAACGCTGGTGGCGCTGTTCATCGGGCTCGCCATCGCCTCGCCGCATTTTTTGACCGGCCCGAATCTGTCGACGGTGATTCGCCAGACCGCGGTGATCAACATCATGGCGCTAGGCATGACGCTGGTGATCATTTCGGGTGGCATTGATCTTTCAGTGGGCTCCATTCTCGCGTTCGGCGGGTTCATGGGAACGCTGTCGATGCAGAAGGGCCACTCGATTGCCGTCGCCATCGCGACCGGCATTGCCGCGGGCACCCTGTGCGGATTACTGAACGGCACTCTCATCACGCGGCTCAAAGTGAATCCATTCATCGTCACGCTGGGCACCATGGGAATTTATCGCGGCGTGACGCTGCTGATCTCGAACGGGCTGCCGGTGCATGAGATTCCTCTCAAGTTCGCATTTCTGGGCTCCGGCACGGATATGTTCGGGATCCCGATCGTGCTGTGGATTTTGCTGGTCTGCGCGGTCGCGATGCACGTCATCCTCGAACACACGCGGCTGGGGCGGTACGCGTTTTCGATCGGCAGCAACCCGGACGCGGCGTTTTATGCGGGCATTCCCGTGGCGTTCAACATCACATCGGTGTACGCAATCGCCGGCGGACTGACCGGACTTTCGGGAATGATCGAGGCGTCGCGGCTGATGAGCGGACAGCCCACGGCGGGACAAGGCTACGAGTTGCAAGCCATCGCCGCGGTGGTGATCGGCGGCGGAAGCCTGCGCGGCGGCGAAGGGACCGTGCTGGGCACGCTGGTGGGCGCGTTCATCATGGGTTTGCTGTCCGATGGCAGCGATCTGCTGGGCATCAATCCCTATTGGCAGCAGGTGATCATCGGAGCCGTGATTATTCTCGCGGTGTGGTTGGACGAAGTGCGGAAGCGGAGGGGTGTGAGCTAGTTCTCCGACGGCTTTCCCGCGCGATCAATCACGATGACTTCTACCGGTCCCTTGCCGGCCTCGAGCTTAAGTCCAAGCTGTTCCTGGAGTGCCGTGAAGATCGCGGGCGCCTCGGGGTTAAGCGGAGGAGCGTCCACTCCTGGCGGCGGAAGGCCCGTTCCCGGCAGGCCGGCCGAACTTTGGTCGGGAGCCCACTTGAGGTCGAAATCAAACTTTCCGTTGAGGCCAGTTTGATCCACTATCGTCCGACCCGTAATTTGCGAGAGCGCCAGAATCAGATCCGATAAGGGGATCTGCGATCCCAACAGGAATCCTCTGCCCATGTTGATCATTCCATGTCCAATGTTCGAGGCTTCAACTTGGGCGCTACTATGCTTCAGTCCGCCCTTTGCCACGGTTAGCACATATCTGGGGAGTTCCTTGGTTTCGCGGTGGATCTTGAGCTGAAAACGGTCGGTCAACAGCGCCTGTAGCATCGCCTGCCTGCGATATAACCAGGTCCTTATCTGTTCGTCCGTGAAGGAAGCCAGATCCGTCGGAACGGCCTGACTTCCGTCCTGATCCGGCAGTTTCGCGATGACGTCGTAGCGATCCGAGTTGACCCAACTGATGCCTCCCGAAATCTGGTACTCCCGAACGTCGTAGGCCTGTTGGATAAGGAAATTCAAGGTCACGCCGCTCATACTGATCCGGCCGGGATCCGCCCGCATCCCTCTGCCGGAGCCTGCGGGAACGCTCGGCCTTACAGACGCGACCTCGAACTCTTGCGCAAGAGTCGGAATCGACGCGAAGAGCAGCAGGCTCGCGGCGATCGTTGTTGTCTTCATTCTTCGAGCATAGTGCAACTCGATGGCCAACGGTATCGCTAATGAAAGTGCAAATGCCATTCCAGCCCCAGGCGGGAGCGCATGGCACACCTGTGACTTTCAGGCGTCGAAGAATTCTTTCATCGCATCGACCGTGTGACGGATATCAGACTCGCTGTGCGCTACCGAAATGAAGCCTGCTTCGAACTGGGACGGCGCCAGGTAGACGCCGCGTTCGAGCAGGAAGTGGAACAATTCGCCGAACCGCAGTTTGTCGCAGCGGGCGGCCGAATCCCAATCGGTGACCGGGTCCGGCGTCAGGAAAAACGTGAACATGGAGCCGACGCGGTTCACCGTCACGCCGGGTGGAACCCACTCGCACAACTGTGCGCCGCGCGCTTCGAGGATCTCGTACACTTCCGGGTGCGCGACCAGGTGGCGCAGCACGGCGAGGCCCGCCGCGACTGCCAGGGGATTGCCGGACAGCGTGCCAGCCTGATAGATCGGTCCGACGGGCGCAACCTTTTTCATAATGTCGGCGCGGCCGCCGTACGCGGCCATCGGCAGACCGCCGCCGATAATTTTCCCGATGGTGGTGAGATCGGGAAGAATCTCAAAACGCTTTTGCGCGCCGCCCAACGCCACGCGAAAGCCTGTCATGACCTCATCGAAGATCAGCAGCGCGCCGTGACGCGCGGTAAGTTCGCGGAGCGCTTCGAGAAAGCCCGGCGCGGGCGGAATGCAGCCCATGTTGCCGGCCACCGGTTCAACGATCACAGCGGCGATCTTGTCGCCGTGCTGCGCAAACGTCTCCTCCACGGCGGAGATGGAATTGTAAGGCAGTGCGATGGTGGTTGCGGCGAAGGAAGCGGGCACGCCGGCCGTATCGGCGATGCCCAGGGTCGCCATGCCCGATCCGGCTTTGACCAGCAGCGAGTCGACGTGGCCGTGATAACAGCCTTCGAATTTCACGGTCAGATCGCGGCCGGTGAACCCGCGCGCCACTCGCAGCGCGCTCATGGTCGCCTCAGTTCCGGAGTTCACCAGACGCACCATCTGCATGGAGGGAACCACCTGCGCGATGAGTTCGGCGAGCTCGACCTCCTGCGCGGTGGGCGCGCCGAAACTGGTCCCGATCGTGAGAACGTGGCGCAAGGCGTCGACGACCGGCAGCGGCAGGTGGCCTAAAATCAGCGGTCCCCAGGAGCAGACGTAGTCGATATACGAATTGCCGTCGACGTCGATAAGCCGCGAGCCTTCTCCGCGCGCGATAAAGAGCGGCGATCCGCCGACGCCTCGAAATGCCCGCACCGGCGAATTGACCCCACCGGGAATATGGGCCTGCGCCCGTTCGAACCACTCCTCGGATTTCGCGGTCTTCATAGCACGACGCGGGAGTTTTCAGGAATCACGCGATGGAGGAAAAAATTCATCAGCACTTCCTGAAGCGTGCCGTTGAGATTGCGCAGCAGGCGGCTCTTCAACTCGCCGTAAGGCTGCGTGCCGGCGAACAGATCCTGCATCAGCGCGCGGAATCGCGGACTGCTGCGGATGTACTGCACCATGCGCGCGGGAACCGAGTTGAACAGGAAACTGCCGAGGAACACGCGTTTCGCCAGCGTCGCGGCGAACTCCAGGTCGAGCGCGAATTCGCGCGCCAGCACCGCTCGATAGGCCGCGGCCTTTTCGGCGATTCCATGCGCATCGTCAATCACTACGCGGCTGGCCAGATCGCCGGAACGCATCGCATAATAGAGCCCTTCGCCGGTGATGGGGTCGACCAGCCCGCCGGCATCGCCGACGGCCAGCCATCCGTCGCCCGAGACGCGATTACCGCGCCATCCCGGAGTCTCGAGCGACGGCAGCATGTGGCTATAAAACTTCCCGTCCTTATAAGGGATGCCGTGCTCATTCATGTACGTTTCCAGACGCGCGCGCAGCGCCTGCGCCGGTTCGCCCTTGCCGCAAATGCCCACCGAGAGATGGCCACAGCGCGGGAACACCCAGATGTAGCCTTCGAGGCGCGGCAGAAATTGAATATCGATATGATCCTGCGTCGACGGCACGTAATACCCGAGCGCCGTCATGGTATCCTTGACGCCCCACTGCGTGCCGACCTCGCGCAAGGGATTGCGCGCGCCGGTCGCGACGATACAAAAATCCGCCCGCGCCGTACCGCAACGCGTGCGCAGATTCCAACCCTGGTCGCGGCGCTCGAGGCCCATCACGCGCGTCTGTTCGATGGCGGCGCCGGACTTTTCCGCGCGGCGAAGCAGCATGCGGTTCAGGTCCATGCGCGAATAAATCACCAGCGGACGCTCCAGCTTCATCTTCACGGCGCCGGCGCGGGGGGCGGAAAGGGTCGTTTCGGTGACGAATTTCTTGGGCGTGTCGTTGTCGATCAGAAACGGATATTGCTGGTACGCCTTATACGTCAGGCCGCCGCCGCAGGGCTTTTCCCAGGCCAGCTTTTCATCAAACAGAATGGTCTTCAGACCGGCGCTGGCCAAGCGTTCCGCGGCGAAGGCCCCGGCCGGGCCGCCACCCAATACGGCGACCGTTTTCATGGTTGTTTTTCCGTTGGAGTGACCGGAGGATGGCTCGGCGGCAGCGCGGGCAGCCCTGCTCCCGCATGCGGATTCTCTGCGCCCTCGGCACGGGCGCGCACCACCCACTTGTCTCCCTTGCGATCCAGCGTGTAGGGCAACTGCATTCCGGATCCGCCCGCCTTGGGCGTGAACATCACCGTCACATGGGCTTCATTTCCGCTGGAGCTGAACGAGAGGTTCAGCACGTCGACCTTCATCAAATCCATGTTCAGACCCGTCTTGGACTGGCGCTGCTTCAGGTAGTCGACGACGCTGCCGCGCACGGCGTCGATGTTCTGAATATCGCGTTTACACGCAGCCAATAAGCATAGGGCCGCCATCAAGGCCAAATTTCGCACCTTCCGATTATACTTGTTATGCTTCACCGGGGAGAACACCGAACCTCCTTCGGGTGGTGGGGTCGGACGCGGCGGCCCGATCGCGCAAGGGCTCGAGTTGCGCGCGAATCGCCTCGAGAGCCATCTCCTCGGCTGTCGGCTCGGCTGCCGTCTGCGCGGCCAGCGCGGCGCTCACCCATGCGTAGGTGGCGCGCATGCGTGGACGGAACGTCGGACCTCCATGGTCGGCGCCGCGCACCAGGTGGTATTCGTGCGAGAGATCGAGATCCCATAGCACGCGATGCAGGAACTCGGTCCCGTCGTGCGCGTTGACGAAATCGTTGTCGCCGGCCTCAATATAGATCGGCAAACCCGATTCGCAAATGCGGCTTCGATTGGCGCGCGCCCGGTTTGCCGGGTTGTTCGCCGCGAACAGGTCGGGATCGCGCGATGGGCCGATCAGTCGCGCGGGACCGCCAGTTGCGTGATGAATTTTATTGCGAGCGCCAATCTCGGCGTCGCTAAACCCGGGCTCGATCATTGGATTCATGGCCGCCACCGCCGCGAAACTTTCAGGATGCGCGAAGGCGATTTTGAGCGCTCCGTAGCCGCCCATCGACATTCCCGTGATCGCCGTCCGAGCGGAGACCTTCAGCGTCTGGCGCAGGTGCGGAATGAAGTCTTCCATGATGAACGACTCCCAGCGCTCGCCGGCCGGGTCTTCGACGTAGTAGCTCATCCCCGCGCTCGGCGTGGCGAAGACCATGGGAGCGAGCGAACCCTCCTGCCACCATTTGTCGAACAACGGCTGGCAATCGACCAGGCTCTGCCGGCTGCCTCCGCCGCCCATCAGCACGATGCAGAGCGGAAGCGGGCCGTCCCCGCCTGCCGGCGTGATCGCCGCATATTCAACCACCGCGGA
>JBEKOZ010000327.1:0-5927 GCA_049521275.1 Bryobacteraceae bacterium
AAGTCATAGCGGGTGCAGATCGACTGGTGTTGCGCTGGTGAGTCTGGCCATGTGCGCCGCGGTGTCTTCGCCGCATGCGCTCGCGGCCCAAGCCACGCCCGCCTCGTCAAAGTCCAGCCGAAAGAGCAGTGGGAAGAAACCCACGGCCCGAGCTGTGCGTAAACCCATGCGAAAGCCTCCTCCCCCGTCCGCCGACATTCCCACCGTCGTGGAATCGGCTTCGGTCTGGCGAGGCTGCCTGGAATCGCAGGACCTTCCGAAACTTGCGTCGAGCCTCGGGATGGAACCAACCTTGCTCGCCGCGCAACTGGAAGAGATGGGCTCATCGGAGAGGCGGGGGGGCGGCTGTATCGCATATGTGGCGGCAACCGGCGGCGACGCTGGTGTTGCGTCCGTGATTTTCCGGTACACCGAGCCGAGCGGCGAATCGCGCACGCTTGCGTTCCACAAGACCCCAGACGGGACCACCACGACGCCTGGCGTTTGCGATTGCCGCGAGTCCACGCGCCGGGTCCTGAGCCTGCCAGCTCAGGAGTTCGCGGCATCGATCAACGCTGTTTCGGAGTCGGTTCCCTCGAACGTCCTCTGGCAGCTGGCTATATTGGTGCCCCGGATGATTACGGGGCTTAGCGCAAAGAGGACAACCGAGAAGGAGTCCGCCATACAGGCGTCCGATGGAGGGCCCGAAGCCGGGAACCTCTCGAGTGAATCCGAGGCGCAGCGGGCCGAGGCGCCGATCGACAACTACACTGTGCGCGTTGTCGTCGGCCGTTACGGCGAGGATGATCGGGAGCGGCTGGAGTCGGTCGAGATTGTTGATCAAGTTTCAGGAAGACGAGTGAACGGGGCGTGGTGGCTGGACCGGCCGGACGGCCCCGGCGTTATCATCGGCATGGACGGCGTAGCGAACGAACGGCTGCTGTGGGAGTCGCCAGTGAAGTACGTTCGCTCATCGCGTGGCGTGGGCCCGTCTGTAACCACGTGGCGCCGCCGCGTGCCAGCCAAGAAGGGCAGCGCCAAGGCCACCGTCGTACAAACAGTCAAGGTGCCGAGTTACCACTTGGGCGTGGACATGACGGCGCCCAGGGGCACGGACGTGCATGCAGTGGGGGACGCCAGCGTCGGTTTTGCCGGATGGCGGGGTGGGTTCGGCAACCTGATCATTCTTGATCACGGGCGTGGCTATCAGACCTATTACGCACATCTATCGAAGATCCGGAAGGGGATCAAGGCCGGCGTCCACGTAGCTCGCGGCGACATGATCGGCCTCGTGGGATCGACCGGACGTTCCACAGCACCGCACCTGCATTTCGAGACGCGCAAGGACGGCCGGTATTTGGATCCGTTCGACGAAACGCACCAATTGGGATTCTGGCTCCTGACGGCAGACGAGCAGGAGCGGCTTGCGATGCAGGTACTTTCGGCCGCTCCGGTGTTCGCCGACGAAGACTTGGCGTCGCGCTGACGGTCGCCGACGCTGCCCGAACCCCAATCTGTGGCGGATTGTTTTAACCTAGTGAAACAACCACCCCAACTGCTCCGTGAATCGCTATGTCCACTCCAGCAGCTAACCGCCCGCGCGGAAGCAAACCACCCGGAACTTCGCAAGCGGGACTTTTTGTACTCGTCAAGCCTTACAAGGGGCTAGTCGCCACGCTTGCAGCGCTGACCATCCTAGCCAATGCGCTAAATCTTGTCGTGCCCAAGCTAATTGCGAGCGCCATCGATCACTACCGGCAGCCGGATTTCGCGCTCGGCCCTATGATCGCGCGGTTCCTGCTGGTCTGCGTTTCCGCCTGCCTCCTGACGTATCTGCAAAGCCTGGTGCAGACCTACGCATCGGAACAGGTGGCGAAGGACCTGCGCGCGCGTTTGGCGGCGAAGCTGGCCACGCAGACCTACAGCTTCGTCGAGCACATCACGCCCGCGAAGCTTTTGACCAACCTCACGTCCGACGTGGATGGCGTCAAGCTGTTCGTGTCGATGGCCATCTCGACCATCATTTCTTCCATTTTCCTGATCGCCGGCTCCAGCGTCCTGCTGCTTTCCATTAACTGGCGTCTGGGGCTTAGCGTCCTGGGCATCGTGCCGTTCATCGGCTTCACCTTCTACATTGCGCTGAAAAAAGTCCGGGAGCTGTTCAAGAAAGGCCAGGAGGCCATCGACTGGCTGAACCGGGTGATCAACGAAAGCATCCTGGGCGCCACTTTGATCAGGCTGCTCAACTCGCAGCAAGTGGAGTATCAGAAGTTCGTTTCTGCGAATGCGGAGGCGAAGAACGTAGGGCTCAGCATCCTGGGGATTATGTCGGCGCTGATCCCCACCATCACACTCGCCGCCAATGGGGCGACCGTGATCATCCTGCTGGTGGGCGGCCGCTTCGTGATCGCCGGGCGAATGACCCTGGGAGATTTCTCGGCCTTCAATACTTACCTTGCCTTGCTCATTTTCCCGATTATTCTTTTGGGATTTATGAGCAACATCATGGCGCAAGCCGGCGCCTCCTACATGCGGCTGAGCGCGGTTTTAGGGGCCGCGCCGCCGCCCGAAGCCGGAGAGCTTCGTTCCGCCTTGCGCGGCGACATCGGCATGAACGGTATTTCACTCAAGCTCGCGGACAAGGACGTGCTCAAGGACGTGTCTTTTTCCGCGAAAGCCGGTAGCACGACAGCGATTATTGGTCCTACCGCGGCGGGCAAGACGCAGATGCTTTACGTGCTTATCGGGCTGTTGAAGCCCGAGTCCGGGACCGTCACCTACGATGGCGAGCCCCTGGAGGTTTACGATCGGGAGGCGTTGCTCCGGCAGGTCGGCTTTGTGTTTCAAGACAGCATTCTATTCAATTTGACGCTCCGGGAGAATATTGCCTTCAGCGCCGAGATTCCGCAGCCGGACATGGAGAAGGCGATCGCGACCGCCGAGCTTCAGGACTTTGTCGCTACGCTTCCAAAGGGCCTCGACACGTTGGTTTCAGAGCGCGGAAGCAGCCTCTCCGGAGGGCAGAAGCAACGCGTCATGCTGGCCCGGGCGCTGGCGCTCAACCCGAAGGTGCTGCTCCTCGACGATTTCACTGCGCGGGTGGATGCCAGCACCGAGCGCGCGATTCTCCACAACATTCAGCAGAATTATCCAGGCATCACTTTGATCTCGGTGACCCAGAAAATCTCTTCGGTCGAGCATTACGATCAGATCATCCTGCTGATGGAAGGCGAGGTGCTGGCCACCGGAACGCACGGACACCTTCTCGAAACGTCACCCGAATACGTCCAGATCTACGAATCGCAGCGGAGCACGAATCTCTATGAAATACACTCTTGAGACCTCCAAAGCGGTAGGAAAGAAGAGCACGCTCGGAGCCGGGGTCAAGCGGTTCCTGCCGCTGATGAAGCCTGAAACCGGACTCATGATCGTGGCCTTGGCGGCCATGCTGACCAGCACCGGCGCTTCCCTGGTGGGGCCGGTCCTCATCGGACGAGGCATCGATACTTACGTCCGCTTGAAGGATAATCACGGCCTGTTGCTGGTGTCGCTGCTGTTGCTGGGGGTTTACCTGGTGGGCGTGGTTTCCAGTTACACTCAGATCCGCACCATGGGCGGCGTCGGGCGCCGGGTGCTCTTCAGCTTGCGCAATGCTCTGTTCACCAAGCTACAGGATCTGCCGGTAGCCTTCTTCAATCAAAACAAGGCCGGGGATCTGATCTCGCGCGTCAACAACGACACGGACAAGCTGAATCAGTTCGTGGCCCAGGCGCTGATGCAGTTTTTGGGCAGCATTTTCCTGATGACGGGCGCCGCGGTATTCGCACTCACGCTGAACTTCCGGTTGGGCATCGCGGCGCTTCTTCCCGCGGTGGGTGTGCTGGCGGTGACGAAGGCGACGTCCGCGTGGGTCAAGGCCAGAAACATGAAGAGCCTCCAGAGCCTCGGCGGGATGAGTTCTGAGATTCAGGAGAGCTTGCATAACTTCAAGGTGATCGTCGCCTTTCACCGCATGGACTACTTCCAGCGCAAGTTCGAGACCGCGAACGAGGCCAACTACGCCGCTTCCGTCTCGGCCGGCTACGCGAACAACATATTCATGCCGATGTACGGGCTTGCCCACCACGTGGCGCAGCTCCTCGTGGTGGCTTACGGGATTGTGCTTATCGGAGCGGGACAAACGACGGCCGGCCAGCTGATCGGGTTTCTTCTCTATGTGAACAGCTTCTACGGTCCCATGCGGCAGCTGGCCACCGTGTGGTCGTCATTCCAGCTTGCGCTGGCGGCACTGGATCGGATCTCGGAAGTGCTGGCGCTCGAATCCGATATGCCCCTGGTGACCGCCGGGCCGGCGGAATCGGCTGCCGTGCTCGAGTTCCGCAACGTGTCTTTCCAATACCCGGGCGGCAAGGATGTACTCCGGAATGTCTCCTTTGAACTGGAGAAAGGGAAGGCGTACGCGCTGGTGGGTCCGACTGGAGGGGGCAAGACCACCACTGCATCGCTGATGGCGCGGCTCTACGACCCGACAGAAGGCTCAGTATTCCTGGACGGCCGGGACATTCGCTCGGTTGCGCCGGAGGATCGTTCCCGGAAGGTTGGTTTCATTCCGCAGGAGCCGTTTTTGTTTACCGGTACCGTGCGCGACAACATCGTTTACGGAAACGAAGAGTATCGGAATTATTCCAGCTCGCAATTGGCCGAGGTCTTGTTGGAGGCGAACCTTTCGAGCCTTCTGGCCCGTTTCTCCGAAGGATTGGATACTAAGTTAGTGAGCGGCGGCAACAGCCTAAGTTTGGGCCAGAAGCAGCTCATCGCGTTCATGCGTGCAACCTTGCGTAGACCAGAGATGCTGATTCTGGACGAGGCCACTGCTAATATCGACACGGTGACGGAACAGCTTTTGGAGGAGATCCTCAACAAGTTACCGCCGCAGACCACGAAGGTGATCATCGCGCACCGTCTGAACACCATTGATAACGTGGACCAGATTTACTTCGTTAACTCCGGTGGAGTTGCGCTCGCAGGATCCATGGAGCACGCCCTGGATATGCTGCTGCACGGGAAGCGGGAGAGTTGAGTGGCGCGGGACTACCTGACAGGACACCCTTCAGGCACGACTCAATCTACGCTGCGGTGTCGCTGTTGTTCCGCATGCTGAAGCTGCCGAAGGGTGAGCTTGCACCCCCTCAGGCACTCGCACTGCTCGCACCCGCTGGCCGCGCGATGGAGCGCGAGTCCACAAAATCCGTCTACAGGGTCCCCGCGGCATTGTCAGTTTGGACGGAATCAGGTCGTCTTGGTTCGTGATGGGCGGAAATCATAAAAAGGAGTTCCCTGCGGCGACTCGCGCCTCCGCTGCTAGAAAAATCGCTAGAGATTCTGCTTGCTGTACGCGTCAGGACCGAGTCGACTTCAGGCCTATCTGCCTTGCAATCGCCGCGCCGCTTCCAGGTACGCCTTCGTTCCCGGATTCGCCGCGTTCCATTCCGGTGGGCGGGCCTCTGACGCCAGCATCCAAAGCCCAAGGGCCGCCGCACGATCGAACTTTGCCATGTTCTCGTAGTCAATCTTTTGCCACTCGTCCTCGACCTTGTGATGATCCGGAAATAGCAAGCCCACGCCGAAGGTGTGCGCCGGAATCCCCGCTGCGGCGAGCGCGGCATTGTCGCTGTGCTGAAAGAAAAAATCGCCGCGCTTGCGTGGATGCACATTCAAGCCGACCAGATTCCCGGCTTCAACCAGCGATTTGGTCATGGTCGAGAAATCGAAACCGGTCACCGTAGCTTTGCTGATTTCCGGGCCTTCCGAGTCGTCGGTTCTGCCGACTTGCTCGATATTCACAGCGGCGATCGTCTTCGCCAAAGGCACCAACGGATGCCTCACGTAATAAGCCGATCCAAAGTTTCCGAGCTCTTCTCCGAAAAATGCGACGAAAACGATACTGC
>JBEKOZ010000328.1:0-5915 GCA_049521275.1 Bryobacteraceae bacterium
GAAGCTGGAGCCGGTGGCGACGTTCAGCTCACTGCGTCCGCTGCTGGTGTCTCATGGATCGGCGACAAAGGCGACGCGGGAGCATCATATTTATCGCGACCGGCAGGGGATTATTCGCATTACGGGCGGAAAATACACGACGTACCGGGCGATGTCCGAAGAGGCGGCGGATCTGGTGACGGCGGAGGTGGCGCCGGATCTTAAGCGTGTCCATTTGACGGCGAAGACGGCGCTGAACGGGAACACGCCGGAGGCGGTGGGGGCGCTGCTGAAGTCGACACGCGCGCTGTCGGCCGAGTACAGCGTGGCGGAGAGGGAAATTACGATGCTGATCCGCCAATATGGCGTGCTGACCACCGCCGTACTGAATTATGTCCAGACCGCGGATATCGTTGCGCGCGCCGACGTGGATGCGGCGCGGGTGGCTTTCGCGGCTGAGCATGAGATGGCGATCGAGCCGCGGGACTTTCTGGAAGTGTCGACGTCGTTGGGCCTCGAAGGGTACGAGGCGACGGTTTCGATATAATAGCCTGTTTCCGGACATGCCACGAAGGTTCACGATCGGCCGCGACAGACAGTGCGATGTGCCGGTGGCGGACGAGTCGGTCAGCCGGCGGCATGCGGAGATCTGGCTGGCCGACGATGGCGCGCTGACGATGGCTGATCTTCAGTCGAGCAACGGAACGCGGCTGATCCGGAACGGGAAGAGCTCCATTCTGAGCGAAGCGGTGGTGCGCGTGGACGATCAGGTGCGCCTGGGCGTGGTGACGATGAGTGTCGGCGAATTGGTGGAGACGATTGAAAAAGGTTATCCCCAGGCGCTGACGCGGGTGCGGGCGGCGAGAATCCGATGTGTGTGCGGCGTATTGAAATCCCCGGGAGAAGTCTGCTTAGGTTGCGGAGGTTCGAATGGCTGACAAAATGACGCGGTGTCCGGAAGGACACTTCTACGATCCGACGAAGCACAACAGTTGTCCATGGTGTGCGCTGCCGGCGGATGCCGAGGGCGGTGAGAAGACGAGGCCGGCGCAAGGGATTGCCACGCCTCCGCCGCTACCGCCGCCGTTGCCGGCGGGGATGGCCGCGGGACCTCCTCCTCCGCCGCCACCGCCGCCTCTGCCGGGTCGGCCGGCGGAGAAGGCCGCCGATCCCGCGGCGACTCGACGGGTGGGCGTGGAAGCGATCGGGCCGAAGAACGATCCGGTGGTGGGGTGGCTGGTGTGCCTGGCGGGTCCGGATCGCGGGCGCGATTTCCGGTTGCACGCGGAAAAGAATTTCATCGGCCGGTCGCCGGCGATGGACGTGTGCGTGGCGGGGGATGACGCGGTATCGCGCGAAAGGCACGCGCTGGTGATTTTCGATCCGAAGAAACAAGTGTTCTGGGCGGTGCCCGGCGATTCGTCCGGCCTGGTGTATTTAAATGGCGACATCGTCCATGCGCCCACGCAGATGCAGCAGGAAGACGTGCTCGAAGTGGGGCGGACGAAACTGGTGTTGATCCCGTTTTGCGGGGAGAAGTACAACTGGTCGCGCGAATTCCTGGCCGCCACCACTGAGGTCGAGCTGCCGAACACATGAGTTTTTTGCCTGGAAACGCGCAACACATCGGGGCTCGCAGTTCGCAGCAGGATTCGTTCGGCTTCGGCGATCTGGAGGATGAGGAGTTTCTGGCCCACGGAGGGTTCGTGGCGGTGGTGTGCGATGGCATGGGGGGCATGGAGCACGGAGATCTGGCCGGCCGCACGGCGGTGCGTACATTTCTGGACGCGTATCGGAGAAAGAATCCGTCGGAGAGCATTCCCGCGGCATTGGAGCGCAGTGTTCGCGAGGCCAACGATCGAGTGGTCGACATGGCGCACGATATGGGGGCGGCGGAGAGTGTCGGAACGACGCTGGTGGCCGCGGTGCTGCTTGATTCGAGGCCGGGCGACAAAACGATGTACTTCATCTCGGTGGGGGACAGCGGACTGTTTCATGTGAGCGGCGAGCAGATTCAGATGGTGAATCGTCCACACGTTTTTGCGAATCTTCTGGACAGCGCAGTGACGCGAGGCGCGATGTCGAAGGAGCAGGCGCTGGCGCATCCGGAGAGAGAATCGCTGACGAGCTTTATCGGGGTCGAAGTGCTCGAAGAGATCGATCGAAACATGGATCCCTGGCCGATCTGCGACGGCGATTCGATTTTATTAGCGAGCGACGGCTTGTTCAAAACGCTGACGCTCGAGGAGATCCTGGGATGCCTGAACGGGCATCCGCAACGATGGCCCGACGCGCTGGTGGCGAGGACGCTGGCTAAAAATTACGAATTTCAGGACAACGTGACGGTTCTGTCGGTGACGGCGCGGGATCAACCGATCACGGCGAAGCTTCCGCCTCCCGCGGTGGAAGTGGAGCAGGCGGTAAAGCCTGAACAAACGCTGCTGATTCCGCCGGCCAGGAAACGCTCGCGCCGGATGCTGGCGGCGGTAGTGATCGTTGCGATTGCCGGAATTGCGATCGCAGGCGGTGGCTGGTGGTACAAGAAACATCACACCACGCACGTCATGGAGAAGAAATGAAATTCGTTCTTCTCCTGGTGATTGCCGCAGCCGGTGCATTGGCGCAATCGGCGGCGGACAAGATGCTTCAGTCGAGCGTGGTGGTTTTCGGAACGGTCCAAGAAAACGGCAAGCCGAAGCCGGTGAGCCGAGGGGGCGGATTCATGATCGACTCCCGGCACGTCGTCACGAATTTCAGCGCGTGCTGCGGCAAGACGGACAGCGGCGAACAGACGGCGCCGGTGGTGGTGGCCGGGGACAAAGATGCGAGCACGGCGAAGGTGGTGTGGAGTAACGTGGACGCCGAGATGGCGATTCTCGAATTGAAGGATCCGATCGAACGGCCGGCGCTGACCATCGCGCCGTTCAAGACTGTCGAAAAAGAGCAGGCAGTGTATACCGCTCAGTTTCCCGATCCCGGCGAATCGGGTACGACGCCGAAGATCAGCGAAGGCAAGCTCCTGGGATTGGTGAAGATCGAGAACACGGCTATCGAGGCTTATAAAACCAGCACCACCATGAACAAGGCCAACTCCGGAGGCGCGCTGTTTGACGCCTGCGGAAACGTGATCGGCATCAACATGATGGTGAAAGACGGGGCGCAGTTTGCTTACGTGGTCGATCCGTTGCTGGAGGGTTTGAAGGCAGCGGGAGTACAGGCGAAGGTCGCGGAGGAACACTGCGGATCGACCGCGGCTCCCGCACCGAGCAGTGGGGGAAAAGGAGATAAGAAGGAATCAGAGACTCCCAAGACTGCCGCATGGTGGGGGCCGAAGGGAGCGGAGTGGATTCCAGTGGTGTTGCTGTTGGCCGCCATCGCCCTGGCGTTCCGCACGCCGCGAAAGAAGGTTTCGCAGGCGATGTTGCGCCAGCAGGCGTTGCCCGAGCCCGCCAAGTACGCGCCGATGATGGCGCCTCATGGCCGGCAGACAGCTGGACCGGCGGGTACGCGGCCCGCGCTCCACGGAGTGGAGGGGCTGTACGCGGGGAAATCTTTCTCTCTCGAGGCTGGGCCGAGCGTCCTGGGGCGCGACCAGCGCGCGGCCAATCTGGTCTTCGCGTCCGACGCCCAGACTATTTCCAAACGCCACTGCATGGTGAGTTGGGATAGCGCACGGGGCACATTCGTACTACAGGACCTCGGCTCGACGAACGGGACATTTCTGGCCACGGGAGAGCGCCTGCCGGCGGGCCAGTCGCGGGATTTGCCCGCGGGCGGACGGTTCTTCATCGGCGACCTGCGCAATCAGTTTGAAGTAAGAATGGAGTAACGCCCCTAATGTGGCTGCGTCTGTTGCGCCCATTTCAACTTGGAGGGGCGAAGATCGTGTTCGAAACAGCGACATTATCGGAACCGGGCGGCCGGGAGGATAATGAAGATTCCGTGGGGTACCGGATGGCAGAGGGCCTGGGGTGCTGGGCTCTGGCCGACGGCCTCGGCGGACATCGCGGCGGGAAGGTGGCGTCGCGAGTGGCGGTGGACGCGGTCATTTCTTCGTTTGAAGAGAATCCTTCGATTGTTGAGCACGCTCTGAATACGCATATCCTTCGGGCCAACCGGGCGGTGCTGGACCGGCAGGCCGCCGAGCCGGAGTTGGCGCAGATGCGGACCACGATCGCGCTGCTGATTGCGTCACCCGAGGCGGCCATGTGGGCGCACGCGGGCGATTCGCGACTCTACTGGCTGCGCAACGGCAGGATTCAGGAACAGACGAAAGACGATAGCGTCCCGCAAAGGCTGGCGGACGCGGGCGAGATTTCCGCGGACCAGATTCGCTTTCACGAAGACCGGTCCAGACTGTTGAACAGCCTGGGCGCACGCGAACAGGTGGTGGCGTCGAGCCGGAAGATGCCGGGCGCCCCAGAGCCGAACGATGCTTTTCTTCTGGCCAGCGACGGCTTTTGGGAATGCGTTACGGAAGCGGAGATGGAAAGCGATTTTGGCGCGGCAACGAGTTCTAAAGCATGGATCGGAAAGATGGAGGCGCGGGTGAAAAAGCGCGCTCTCGCCGATCACGATAACTACTCCGCGATTGCGGTAAGGGTTTTGAAAAAGAGAGGCCGCGACTGATAGAATTGCGGTCCTTATAGGACATTGAAGGAAGGTCATTATGAATTCTCAAACTTTATGTGTCGGATGCATGGAGAACGATTCGGGATTGCCGGAATGCCCCACTTGCGGGCGCCCGTTCGATCTGCCGCCGCGCAGCCCGCTGCAACTCAGGCCGCGCACGCTGCTGCACGAGCAGTATCTGATCGGGCGCGCCCTTGGCGACGGAGGGTTTGGCATCACGTATCTTTCGTGGGATCTGGGTCTCGAGTCGCGCCTGGCGATCAAGGAATACATGCCGAACGGCGTGGCCGGCCGCAGCGGCGGCGAATCCAAAGTGGTTCCCTATACCGAGCAGACCAAACAGGAATTCGAGTGGGGCCTGGATCGCTTCCTTGAAGAAGCCCGCACTCTGAAGAAATTCAGCAATCACCCCGGCATCGTGGCGGTGGACACGGTGTTTAAAGACAACGGCACGGCGTACCTGGTGATGGAGTTTCTGGATGGCGTGACGTTCGAGGAATTTCTATCCCGGCGCGGCGGGAGGATCACGTTCGAAACGGCGATGCGGGTGGTGCTTCCGGCGATGGACGCGCTCTCCGCGGTGCACGCCGAAGGGATCCTGCATCGCGACATCAGCCCCGACAATATTTACCTGACGCGGGCGGGCAAGGTGAAGCTGATCGATTTTGGCGCGGCGCGCAACGCGTTGGGGCAGAAGAGCCGCAATCTGTCGATCATTCTGAAAGAAGGCTATGCGCCGGAGGAGCAATATCGCGCCTCCGGGATTCAAGGTCCGTGGACCGATGTTTACGCGATGGCCGCGACGCTCTATCACGCCATCACCGGAAGAATCCCGCAACCCGCGCTGGACCGGCAGGCACAGGACAAACTTCAGTGGCCGAGCCAGATGGGAATCGAGATCGAGCCGAGGATCGAGGCCGCGTTGATGAAGGCGCTGTCGATCAAGGCGGGCGATCGGTTCCAGTCCATGGAGGACTTCAAAGCAGCGCTCACCGGAAGCGTGACGACGTTCGCGTCTCCCGCGGCGCTGGTGATACCGGCGGGAGTGCCGGTACAAATGGCTCCGCCTCCGCCGCCACCTCCAGTGAATCCGAGCATCGCGCGGGTGCCTCCGTCGGAGGCTCCGCCGACTGTCCTCGTGGGCCAAACCACGGCGGCGAAGACCACCTCTGGTCATTCATCGTCACCGGCAAAATGGCTGTGGTTAATGATTCCTCTAGCGTTGCTGTTGATTGGAGGAGCATTGGCGCTGACCGTGTTCCTCCCGAAGCTCTGGCACCGGCAACAGGAGTCGACGTTCGTGC
>JBEKOZ010000329.1:0-5912 GCA_049521275.1 Bryobacteraceae bacterium
GAGGCGTCTCCGAGCGAATGGAGCGAGATTATCCGCCGACGAATAAGGCCATCCACACCGCGCTGGTGCCGATGGCGCGGGAGATCGAGGGCGACTCGCGCACCCCGCTGCTCGTGCTGCTGGCGGTCGTGGGATTAGTGCTGTTGATCGCAACGGCGAACGTCGCGAATCTTTTGCTGGCGCGGGCGGCGGGACGTCGGAAGGAGATCGCGATCCGGATAGCATTGGGCGCAGGGCGCGGACAACTGGTGCGGCAGTTATTGACGGAGAGCCTGGTGCTGGCAGGGGCGGGAGGAATCGTGGGGGCGATGCTGGCAATGGTCGCGACACCTGGGTTGCGGATACTAGCCGAAGGAAGAATCGCCCGGGCATCGGAGATCGCCGTGGATGGCAGAGTGTTGCTGTTCACGCTTGGTGTGGCGATGGCGGCGGGAATTTTATTCGGACTGGCGCCGGCGCTGGCGGCTACGCGCCCTGATCAGAATGCGGCTCTGCGATCCGGAGGGAGAGGGTCCGCTGGGAATTTGCATAAGAGCCTGCGAGCGGCCCTGGTGGCGGGACAGGTCGCGCTGGCAATGCTGGTGCTGGTGGGCGCGGCGCTGTTGACGCGGAGCCTGATGCGGCTCACCGGGATCGACCCGGGATTTCAAGTGGAGCATGTGATGACGGCGCGTGTGGCGTTGCCGGGGAGTTACAAAACCGACGCGCAGATCACCGGCTTCTTTGAACAATTGATGACGCGGATGGCGGCAATGCCGGGAGTGAAGAGCGTAGCGACCACCGATGCCGCGCCGCTGACCGACGGCTACGGCAGCACCCGTTTTGCCATCGACGGCGATCCAACGCCGGAGGCGGGGCGATATCCGGTCGCGACCATCCTGGGCGCGTCGCCCAATTATTTCGAGTCGATGCACATACCGATTCTGCGCGGGCGCGCGTTCACGGGTCACGATGTACGGAACGACGACGGGACGCCGGCGATCGTGAACGAGACGCTGGCCCGCCGGTTTTACCATGGCGATGCGGCGGGGCGGAGCCTGATTTTGGGCGTGTTGGCGCCGAAGACGACCCACCATCCGATTGTCGGCGTGGTGGCGGACACTTTGGAGCAGGGGCTGAACAAACAGCCGGAGCCGACCATATATTTTGCGGGCTACACAGGCTATGGAAACGCGGTAATCGTGTTGATTCACACGGCCGGTGATCCGATGGCGCTGGCCGGAGCATTGCGGCGCGAAGTGGCGGCGCTCGAGCCGCAGGCACCGGTGGGCGAGGTGCGGACGATGGAAGATATTGTCAATAAATCGCTGGCGGGGCGAAAATTTTCGGTGCTGCTGATTTCGATGTTTGGGACGCTCGCTCTGGTGCTGGCGGCGGTGGGATTGTACGGCGTGGTGTCCTATTCGGTGGCGCAGAGAAATCGGGAAATGGGGTTGCGGATGGCGCTGGGCGCTCAGCAGGGACAGGTATTGAGGATGGTGATCGGCGAGGCGATGAAGCTGACCATCGCGGGAGCGGCGGTGGGCGCGGTGGCGGCGGGGTTCGCCGGGCGGGCGATTTCGAGCGAGTTATATGGAGTGCGCTCGGGCGATCCGGAATCGTTCGCGGGAGCCGCGGCGACGTTGCTGGCGGTCGCGCTGCTGGGGGCCTGGATTCCCGCCAGGAGAGCGATGCGGGTTGATCCGGTGGTCGCGTTACGCGAAGAGTAAGGGCAGATTCTGCACTCTTGTCCGGCCTCGTCCTCCGGCGCTTCGCAAAGAAACCTGAATGAAATGTGACATTTCCGCTTTGGTCCTTAGCATGCTCCTCTAAGGCGGCAGAGGCTGAATATGCTAATTCTTCTGATCATTTTGCTGCTCCTGTTCGCGGGCGGAGGCGGTTATTACGGCTATGGACGCTGGGGAATGGGAGGCGGCGCGGGCATTTCCTTAGGTACTATTTTGATCATCGTGCTGGTGGTTTACCTTCTCGGCGGGATTCATTGAGGTGGGCGATCAGATAGACGACGATGGCCACGTTAATCGCGAGAACCACGACCTTCGCGGTCGTCAGACGGTGGAGAACTTCGTAGATTTCGAGAGGGATCAGGCCCGCAGTGGTGATGACGGTGAAGTATTCCGCCCATCGCTTGCGAAGCAGAAGCCCAAAGCCCTCGGTGAGCAGTAGAGCGGCATAGATGAACGTCCCCACGCTGGCCGCCTTCAGCTGCGCGGGCGTGACCGATAGCAGGTGCCCGAGCAGGCGATGAATATAGCGGTTATCAGGGTCGACCCGCAGGATATCGACCCAGCGCATGACCGTCTCCGCGACGTCGCGATGGAGGAGCCGAAGCGCGCCGATTCCGACGATGAGGAGCAGGATCCCCTTCGTCAGCTTAAACAGTGCAATCAGAAATAGAGTGGGGGATTTTCCGGCTGGTTTTCGGGCACGCCGGCGCGCCATCACTTCTTGAGAGCGGCCTTCTTCTTGTTGGCCTTTTTCTCTTTGCGGGGAAGCCGGTGCTTGTTTTTCTTCGCAAGCTTGGGAATCTTTTTTGACTTCGTCGCGGGCTTAACGGCCGCGGGCACTTCCGCCGGGACTTCCACGGGTACTGCCGCCTCGGCCTTTGCTGGTTTCTTCGCCATATAACGTAAGTGTAGAGGATTCGAGCGATGTTCAGTCGACTTTTTTGAGATTGTCGCTGGGCACGCGATCGATTAGCATCTGCATGGGATCGATGCCGGCTTCATATGGCTTCTCCGGAAGCTCGAACTGAAAGGTCTGTTTGCCGCCGGTGATCTTGACCACCTGGCGGTAAAGAACGTTGCCATAGCGGTGATTTTTCTCCGCCTTGGCCAGCGCGCCGATTTCGATCCAGTCGTCAACAGGGACTTCGGTTTCGTTACCCTTATCGTCGGCCTTGAACTTCTTAGATTCCACTTCGATGGTCACTTGGTATTTTCCGTCGGGCAGCTTCGCCGATTTCGCGGAAAGAGTGCGATTGGAGAACAAGGTGATGTCCTCGAATAAATCCTTGATGAGGTAGCGATACTGCTCCGGCGTTTCGTCGCGAAAAGCGTCGACCAGATGGTGCGAAGTGGGATAAGGCGGCTGCGCGTAAGCGAACTGAGCGATCATCTTTCTGAGCGCGCGGTTGACGGCTTCTTCTCCGATGCGTTCCTTCAGGTAATACATCACGACGCTGCCTTTGCGATAGTGCACGTAGCCCTGGTTCGCCTCGACGGTGAGCAGAGGACGCTCCTTCAGGGCCTCGCGGCCGCGATTCTTCAGGTAATTATCCATTTCGTATTCGAGAAATTTGCGCATGGTGTCGCGGCCGTACTCGTGCTCCATCACCATCAGCGCGGAATACTGCGCCATGGTTTCCGATAGCAGCGTGGCGCCTTGCATGTTCGCGCCGATCACCTGATGGGCCCACCACTGATGGCCCATTTCATGCGCGACGACGTAAAACACCATATCGATGTCGTCCGGTTTGGACAGGTTGGCGATGAAGCCGATGCCTTCCGAATAGGGCATGGTGCCGGGGAAGGCCTGCGCGAAGCGGGCGATGCGCGGAAACTCGATGATGCGGGCCTCTTTATGCGCATAGGGCCCGAAATTGGCGATGTAATATTCGAGCGACTTGTGGATGGACTTGAGCATCTTGGGAACATTCCACGGATGCTGCCGGTCGTAATAAACCTCGATTTTGATTCCGTTCCATTCTTCGCGCGCGACTTCGTAGCGGGCGGAAATGAACGAATAGAAGTTCAGCGAGAAGTGATCGAGCTTGTAGTGGAAATAGCGGCGGCCGTTTTCGGTCCACTCTTTTTCGAGCGAACCGGGCGCGACGGCGAGCTGGTCGGGCGTCGTGCTGATCACGGTGTCGACGTTCACCCAATCGGAGTTGTTCGATATATAAGTGTCCAGGCAGTGCTCGACGCAATTGCGTTCGAGCGCGGGCATGAGGTCCTTTTCCTTCAAACCGTACTTCTTGCGATCGTTTTTATCGGACAGCTCGCCCGAGGACTGATAGCCGATCTGCGGCGCGACCCCGTTGTTGAAAAACGTCCCGTTCTGCACCAGGTCGAGATGGGAGACTTCATTTTCGAGGCCGTGCTCGTGGCTGCGCACGGTGAATTTCATGGGGCGCGATTCCCCAGGCGCCATCGGCTGCGCGAGTTTATAAATCCGGTAATAGAGTTTCTTGTCGTCGAGAGAAAGAGTCGCGCCGTCGAGCTGAACATCGGTGTCGAAATCGGGATTCACCACGATGTGAATCTCCGCGATCGGCTGCGCGGACTTGTTCTGAATCACCTGATCGCCGTGGAGCGCCATGTTGCGGGTCTCAGGGTATAGGTCGATCGCGTAGCGGACGTCCTGAATGCGCGGCTGTGCGATGTTTTCGTATTTTTTGTAATTCTTCTCGTAATCAGCGCGGCGGCGTTCGGCTACTTTCGGCGTGATGAGCTCGTTGAGAACCTTCGTATTGTAGAAGAGCCACGCGCCGGCAGCGAAGAAAACGGCGAGCGCCGCGAACGTGACGGTTCGCCATCCGCCGCCGAATTGCTGGCGAGCCACGCTCCATCGCTTGGCCAGCGAAGTCTCCTTGCCCCGCGGCCAGAACAGCACCGTGGCGATGGCGAGCAGGGCGCTGAAGGCCAGCCAGTAGACGGTGAACCAGGTCCAGCTCGCGACGAACGGCGTGTAGTGAAAAAAGTCGGAGTAGGTCATCGTGGGGCGCGAGCCGTAGCGCATCATGAGCGAGCTTACGTCGAGCGGAATCCAGATGAAAAAATTGACGATCAGAAACGCGACGTAGGCGAAGTACCCGATGTATTTATTCGGCGACAGCACGTGGATGAAAAACGCGAGCATCGACAGAAAAAAGAACAGCGAAAAATCGACGAGGAGAATCGATTTCAAATAGAGGCCGAGCTGAAACCGCGTATAGCCTTCGACGGCCTGCGTCACGATGCCGGACAGAATCGCGATCGACAGAACGATGAGCACGATGCCCAGCAGAGCGGTGAACTTGGCGGCGAACGCGGTCCAGCCGGGGTGCGGAGTGGCGTCCGAAATCTCGTCCATGCGCGCATCGCGCTCCTTCCAGACCAGGACTCCGGCGTAGTAAGTGACCATGCCGACGAGAAACATATACAGCGTGCTGGCGATGATACTGCAGACCCAGTAAGTGACCGGAAACGACTGGTTGCCGTAGCCTTCGTTCGCCGCAAAGATCAGCGACGGAATCAGATTCAGCAGAGACGCAATCAGAATGACGATGAAGGAAGTAGATTTGACGACACCGAAAAATTCCGTGCCGATCGAGCCGGTAAACTGGCGGATCGCGGCCGAGACTCCGTGTGAGGGATGGATCGACGGAGACGCGACGATGGGCACGGCTACGATTTCCACACCTGCGTTTTTCTTGGCTTTCCTGTTGCGTTCCGTGAAGCTGAACCGGTTATAGGCGAAAGCGAAAATCAGGCCCGCGACGGCCATCCAGAGCAGGCGGTTCCACAGCAGCAGGCCTTCCCACCCAACCGAGAGCTGGTTGCGCTCCGCGACGGTCCAGTATTTGGTCATGAGATCGAAGGCGCGGGCGCCGAACGGATCGGTGACGGCGGCGATGGTCTCATTGCGGATATCGCTGAGGAACGAGTCGGAGACGGCGTAGCCGACAAGCAGAACCAGCGCCGCGATGAACGACGTGATGGTGCTGCGGGTGAGCGCGGCGACGGCGAAGATGATCGCGGCGACCAGCACCGTGTTGGGAATCGCGAAAGTGAGAATCGATTTGAGATGGGCGCTCCAGAAAACGGGGCCGAAGCGGTCTGTGTCGGCCCACGGCATGTAGCGCGCGAGCAGGATTCCCACGGATACGCCGAGCATGGGAATGATCGACACGATGATCGCGCCGAAGAATC
>JBEKOZ010000330.1:0-5897 GCA_049521275.1 Bryobacteraceae bacterium
GTCGCCAGCCTCGACGCCGTGCTTGGTCCGCAGACCGACGATCTGAACAAGACCTACGTCATGCAGGGCAGTCCGCAGATGCGCGCGCTGATCCGCGCAGGCCGCGAACTGGCCGGGCATCGGCCTCTGGATGAATTGTTCACCGTGATCATGGATCTTTCGGTCGAAGCCGTCATGGCCGGACGCGGCGTGCTGATGACGCTGGAAGGCGACCAGTTGCAGGTGCGCGCGGCGCGCGGCGATGGCTTTCAGATCTCGACCACGGTCCGCGAGCGCGTGCTGCGCAAAAAAGAATCGCTGCTGGTGCGCGACGCGCAGCTCGATCAGGCCCTGCGCGAGCACATGAGCATCGTGGAGCAAAAGGTCCGCAGCATGATCGCCGTGCCGCTGCAGACCAACGACCGGGTCATCGGCTTGATTTACGTCGATTCGCCGCACCTCATTCGCGAATTCTCGCGCGAGGATCTGAACCTGCTCACTGTGATGGCGAACGTCGCGGCCATTCGCATCGAACACGCCCGTCTCAACGAAATTGAAGAGGCGGAGCGCGCCATGGCGAAGGACATGCAGCAGGCCGCCATCATCCAGCAGCGCCTGCTGCCGGAGAAAGCGCCGAAGGTCGCCGGCCTCGATATCGCCGGGCGCACCAAGGCGTGCCGCACCGTCGGCGGCGATTATTACGATTACCTGGTATTCCCCGACGGCCGCATCGGCGTTCTGGTCGGCGACGTGGCGGGCAAAGGCATGCCTGCGTCGCTGCTTATGTCCAGCCTCCAGGCCCGCGTCCAGGTGCTGTTTGAAGACGGCGACGACCTGGCCCGCAAAATCGGGCGATTAAACAAAGCCGTCTCCGCCAACTGCCCCGACAACCGGTTCATCACCTTTTTCATGGGCGTCATCGACCCGAAGACCGGGGAGTTTGTCTACACCAATGCCGGACACAATCCGCCGGTCGTGGTGCGCGCCGACGGCGAATTCGAAACGCTCACCGGAGCCGGCGGCGTCATCCTCGGCATCCTTCCCCAGGCCACCTATCAGGAGGCGCGGACCACGCTCAATCCCGGCGACGTGCTGGTGCTGTTCTCGGACGGCGTGACGGAGGCCGCGGATCCCAGCGACGACGAGTACGGCGAAGAACGGCTCGGGGCGCTGGTCGCTCGCATGAAGGATCGCCCTTCCGAGGAAATCGTCGAAGCGATTCACAGCACCGTCGCCGCCTTTACCCAAGGCGCCCCCGCCGCCGACGATATCACCGTGGTGGTCGCCCGCCGGCTGTAAGTCCCATGCTCAGGCAACCGCTCCCGCTGGTCGCGGCTCTTTAAGCACGCTCTATAGAGCCGCGACCTTCGGGAGCGGTTTCGGCGCCGCCTCCAGGCAAACAAATAAAGTCCGCTAGAATAAGGTCAGCCAATCAATGCCGGCTCTACTCGACCTAACCCGCCTGAGCGTCCGCCAGTTCGCCGAGCGATTTCGCGGCGAAATGATCCAGCTCAGCAATACTTTTTCCTACTATTGCGCCTCCATTCCCATGACCGAGGACGATCTGAAGGAGTATCTGCAAGAGCCTGTCGCCGCTCTTCCGCCCGCCCTGACCGCGGCGCTGCCCAAGATCTCCATCCTGCTGGTCCCTTACCTGGAGCGCGCCAACGGAAGAGGGTCCAAAACACCAGCCTCCGATTTCGTTTCCATCGAAAAGCCGCCCGAAGGCAAGACCTCTACCTCCACGCAGCTCCGCCTCGGCGATGAAACCGTTCTGGCCTTCGCGTTGAAGGATCAGGAAGTCGCCGAGTATCACTATCGCTTCTACCATCTGCTGGCGACGCTGATGGGCGAACACTGGTCCGACGAAACAGAAGCCGCCTATGGCCGCGTTCTACGCGAGGAATTGAACGCCGACGCGCATGGAGAAGTCGATGAGCCGAGCTGGCGATTAAAGCAGACGCTGCGGCGCGTGCAAAACTCCCGCGGCGGCGCGGTGAAGAACAGCAAGACCTTTCGCGAGTACGCCCGCCAGTCCTTCATCGATACGCTGACGCTTTATCTGCACGGCATCTGCTGCGACATCGATGTCGACACCGGTCCGCGCCAGTTGCCGAGCCGCTATCTCCGCCGACGGCTGATGGCCCTGGAACAAATGTTCCCCCCGCCATCCGGCTACGCCGTATTCCCCGAACAGTTGGAGCCTTAGTGTGTGTGCGGGATAGCCGGATTCACTCACCCTCGACACGTTCCCGATCCTCAAAAGATCTGGGAAATCACGCGCTCCCTCACGCATCGCGGGCCTGATCAGCAGGGCGTCTGGGAATCCGCGCAAGTTTCGTTGGGCGCGGTTCGCCTGAAAATTATCGACCTGGAGAACGGGGCGCAGCCGATGCTCAGCGAAGACGGCGACACCGTGCTGGTCTATAACGGCGAAATTTATAACAGCGCCGAACTGCGCCGTGAACTAGAAAGCCTCGGTCATCGTTTTCAATCGCACTGCGATACCGAGACGTTGCTCCGCGCGTTCCTTCAATGGGATACCGACGCGTTCGGGAAATTGCGCGGCATGTTCGCCGCGGGTTTTTGGACCCAGTCGCGCCGCCGACTGGTGCTGGTGCGGGATCGAATGGGTATCAAGCCCCTCTACTTCGCCCGGCAGAACGGGAACATCTACTTCGGTTCCGAGGTGAAGACCATCCTGGCTCATTCTGAGATAAGCCGCCGAATCAATCGCTTATCGCTGGATCGTTACCTGTCGCTCAACTATGTGCCGGGCCCGGGTACGATGATTGAGGGCATCGAAAAACTTCCGCCGGGTCATTTCTTTGACGACGGCAAAATATCGGCCTATTGGACTCTGGAATTCCGGCCCGATAAATCGCTGGATCTGGAATCCGCAAAGGGCGAGCTCGACCGGCTGTTGCAGTCGGCGGTGCGCGAGCATCTCGTTTCGGATGTGCCTCTTGGCGTCTGGTCGAGCGGCGGCCTCGATTCGTCAACCATCCTCGATTACGCCGCCCGGTCGGCGTCGCATCTCAAAACATTTTCCATCTCCTTCCATGGCCGGGAGTTTGACGAAAGCCAATACTTTCAGGAAGTTGCCCGAAAGTATCAGACCGATCATCACGAGTTCGACCTCCATGCCGGCATGGACATTCCAGGGACGGTTCAGGAACTGGCGCAATATTCTGACGAACCCAGCGCCGACGCGGGCGCTATCCCGGTGTGGTTTCTTTCGCGCATGTGCCGGCAGGAAGTGACGGTCGCGCTGTCGGGCGACGGAGCGGACGAGCTGTTCGGCGGATACAATACGTATCTTGCTGACGCCTATGCACAAAAGCTTCGTATGGCGCCTATGGGAATGCGACGGCTGGCTGCGGGAATGACCCGCCTGCTGCCGGTTTCGGATAATAAAATCGGCCTCGATTACAAAATCACGCGCATGCTGAACGGTTCCCTGCTCGATCCGGTGGAGGCGCATTTTTATTGGAACGGCACCTTCAACAAAGCAGAGAAACGGAGTCTGCTGCTCGATCCCGTGGAGCAGCCGGAGCTTGCGTTTCCGGGCAACAACTTCCTATGGCTTGATCAACTTACGTATCTGCCTGACGACATCCTCCACAAGTGCGACCGGATGAGCATGGCGCATTCGCTCGAAGTCCGGCCGCCGTTTCTGGATCACCGGATCGTGGAGTTTGCGGCTAAACTACCGGCAAATATGAAGATCCGCGGCAGTCAGTTGAAATTTCTGCTGCGCGAGCTGATGAAAGACCGGCTGCCAAAGTCGGTTCTATCTCGAAGAAAAGAAGGGTTTGACATTCCGGTGCATCACTGGCTGCGAACCGTTCTGCGGCCTTTGTTACTGGACACGCTGAATGAGCGAACCGTTCGCGAAACCGGCCTTTTTTCGTGGCCGGCCGTCCGGGAAGCGATCGAGGCGCATCTCGAAAGGCGGGCCAATCTCGGGTATCATCTTTGGGGTCTGCTGATCCTGTTTTTGTGGATGAAGCATTGGAAGATCGAACCTAAAATGACCATAAGTGAGCCAATTGGGGCCTGCATAGGGCCTTAAATGACCATAATTGTAGACGCAACGTCGACGTTGGTACGGAGCGCCGGAATCAAGAATTATGTGTGGCATTGGGTGCGTCATTTACGCCGCGAAGCCGATGAAAACACTGACATCCGAGCGTTCCCATTCCTGGGCGATCTGGGCGGTCTCGACCACGAAAGCAGCCCGCTTTCGCCTGATGGGACATTTTTGCGGCTATTCATGATCGGAACGATGAGGAAATACGGTTTCCCGCCGCTCGACTGGGTGATTCGAGGGGCCGATATTTTCCATGGCACGAACCTGATGCGGAGGCCTCCGCGGCGCGCCAAGCTGACGGCAACGGTTCACGATTTGACGTGCTGGCTGATGCCGGAGGTGCACACGCCGGAAAACGTGAAGGCCGATTACGAATTCGCCGAAGCCATTTTGAAACGCGCGCACGGATTGATCGCGGTTTCGGAAAACTCGCGGCAGGATGCGATTCGCGTGCTGGGGATCCCGCCCGATCGCATTCAGACGATTTACTCCGGCATTGGGGAAGCGTACTTCGACGCGGCGCCGACTCCGCGGGCGCGGCCTTACGCGCTTTATGTCGGAACGATTGAGCCGCGAAAAAATCTGGACACGCTGCTCGATGCCTGGGCGCTGATGAAACCTTCGCTGCGCGCCGAATTCGATCTGCTGATCGCGGGGCCGCGTGGGTGGGGTTGCGATGAGACGCTCGCGCGTATTCAGAGCGAGGCCACTTATCTGGGCTATGTGCCGGAGGGCGATCTGCCGGGGCTGATCGCGGGTGCGACGGCGTTTGTTTATCCTTCGCTCTACGAAGGGTTCGGGTTCCCGGTGGTGCAGGCGATGGCCGCGGGAGTGCCGGTGGTGACTTCCAACAATTCCTGTTTGCCGGAAATTGCGGGCGGCGCGGCGCTGCTGGTGGACCCAAAGAGCGCTTCCGAGATCGCAGCGGCGCTGACACTGTTGTTCGAATCCGAATCGCTGCGGGGCGATTTGGCGGGGAGGGGGCGGAAAAGAGCGGATTTGTTCCGGTGGGAGAAGTGTGCGGCGGAATCGCTGCAGTTTTTTCGTGGGGTTGTTTGAGAAAGAAAGACGCGGCGCCACGAGTGGCGACGCGGCACGCCTGGGGCGCGCGCCACAGAAGACCCGGCATTAAGGAAGATCCAAGCTGCGGCAAGTGAAAAAAAATTTTGCAGGGCATGGCCCTGCGCCACTGTCATTAATTTGAAATTGTCGGGCAGGGCCATGCCCTGCCAAAGTGTGGCGTTCCTGGGTCCGTTTGGGTTAGCCTCGAACAAGTGTCTAAGACAGTCCCATCGCGCCGGACCACTGGGTTCGCTCAAATGAGGTGGAGGGTCGTGGCGTTGTTCGCGATTCTGGGGCCGGGGTTTATCACCGCGAATGTCGACAACGATCCGGGAGGCATCCTCACCTACTCGCAGGCGGGCGCGGAATTTGGTTATTCGCTGTTGTGGGTTTTAATTCCGACGACGATCGCGCTGATTGTCGTGCAGGAGATGGCTGCGCGCATGGGCGCGATCACGGGGAAAGGCCTGTCCGACCTGATCCGCGAGGAGTTCGGGCTGCGCGCCACGTTCATCACCATGGGGATTCTCGGTCTGGCGGATTTCGGCAACATAGCGGCTGAGTTTGCCGGCATCGCGTCCGGCATGCAGATTTTCGGGGTCAGCAAATATGTCTCCGTGCCGATCGGCGCGTTTATCGTGTGGTTCGTGATCGTGAAGGGGCGCTATAAACCGGTGGAGCGGACGCTGATCATTTTTTCCCTGATCTATTTCGCGTACCCGGTGTCGGCGTTTTTTGTGAAAGCGGATTGGCCGACGGCCCT
>JBEKOZ010000331.1:0-5885 GCA_049521275.1 Bryobacteraceae bacterium
TCTCATGACCGGCTGCGCCAAAAAAACGGCGGCCCACGTTCCCTCCCCCGTCCAGCCCGCGCGCATCGGCGAAACCGAGACCGGACTCGCCAGCTGGTACGGAGTCCCTTATCACGGACGCCGCTCCGCCAACGGCGAAACCTACGACATGGAAAAATTCACCGCCGCGCATCGCACTCTGCCCTTCGATACCTGGGTGGAGGTGACCAATCTCATGAACAACAAACATGTCGACGTCCGCATCACCGATCGCGGACCGTTCGTCAACGGAAGAATTATCGATCTCTCGCTCGCCGCCGCCCGTGAACTCGACATGGTCGCCGCAGGCGTAGTCCGAGTCCGCATCAAGGTAGTTCGAAGAAGTAGCCAGTAGCCAGTACCCAGTAGCCAGTAGAACGCCGCGCATATATAAAGGATGTGACCTGCGGGTCTTCTACTGGCTACTGGCTCCTGGCTACTGGCTACTCCCCCCAAAGGGGGGCCCCCCTACCCGCAACTGACTTACCCCCTCTATCCCCTAGGGGGGTCTTGAGGAAGTTGCAAAAGGAACGTAGAGTTTATCTTTGTCAAACACACTCTACTTATGAAGGCGTCAACGTCGCGCCTTTGGGATGGGACAGGAATGCTCGCCAACAACATCGAAACCAGGCATGTGCTCGTCGGCCAATCCCCGCGCGCGCGGCAAGTATTGAAGATGGTCGAGAAACTCGGTCGCTGCCGCTGGCCTGCCTTGCTGCTCGGCGAGACCGGCACGGGAAAGGAGGTCGTCGCCCGCCTGATCCATCAGATTAATCCGCAAGGACCGTTCGTGACCATCGATTGCTCCTCCATGGTCGGCCCGTTGATGGAAAGTGAACTGTTCGGCCACGTGAAAGGCGCCTTCACCGGCGCGGCAGCCACTAAGATCGGCCTCCTGGAGGCTGCTAACGGCGGGACCGCTTTTTTTGACGAAATCGGCGAGCTGCCTTTGGACCTCCAGGCCAAGCTCCTCCGGGTCTTGCAGGAGAAGGAATTTCGCCCGGTCGGATCCTTGAACACGCGCCGCTCGGATTTTCGCATCATCGCGGCCACCAATCGCGATCTGGCCAAAGAAGTTGAAAAAGGAACCTTTCGCCGCGACCTGTTCTTTCGCCTCAATGTCATCAACATCCGTCTCGCGCCGCTGCGGGAGCGCAGGGAAGACATTCCGGAACTCGTCAACCATTTCCTGAGCCGCGTCGGCGGGAGTTACACGCTCACCGCGGAAGCCTTGGAAGTGCTGCTCTCCTACGACTGGCCGGGCAATGTGCGGGAACTGGAAAATTGCGTCCAGCACATGGTGGCGATCAACTCGGGACCGCTGCTGCATGGAGCCGATCTGCCGTCGAACCTCCAGAATCACATCCTCCAGAAAAAAACCCAGTACCTGACCGCCGCCGCGACGGCCTGGCACGGGGCCGCCGCGCTCGCACCGCTTTCTGACACCCAAGCCGCCTTGAGCCCCATCCCGGCCGCCCTGAGCGCCGTCATCCCTTTAACGGAATTGGAGCGTCGCGCCATCCTGAACGCGCTCGAGTACACCAAGGGCGATCGGGCAGTTGCCGCCCACCTCCTGGGCATCGGCCGCACCACCCTTTATAGAAAACTAAAGGAATATCAAATCGCCGAGTGAGAGAACCGCCGGCCTCGCCGCACTATTTCGTTAGCTGATGCGTGTCCTCTTGATCGAATCCGAACCCGAAGATGTCATCTTCCTGCGCGACGTCCTTCTCGAGATCGAGGAAGGCCGTCACTGGCGCAACTGGGTGAACATAGAAGTCCTCGACGCCCGCTCCTGGCAGGAAGCGTCGGCGATCCTCGCGAAGGAACCCGTCGATATCATATTGCTCGACATCGACACATTTCACCACGCACAGAGCGCCGCGCCGGAAATCCCGATGATCCTGCTGATTGCCGCGTCCGACGAAGCTCTGGGGCTTCGCCTGTTGCGGGACGGCGCCCAGGACTACCTGGTGAAGAAGCAAATCGATTGCCGCCCGCTCGCCCATGCCATCGAAAACGCCATCGAACGGCACCGCCTGTTGACCGCGGCGCGCGCCGTCGCGACCTACGATACCCTCACCGGTCTTCCCAATCGGGCCGGATTCCTCACGGCCGCCAATCGCGACCGGAAACTCGCCGAGAGACTGGAACGCCGTTTGATGGTCCTCGTCGCCGAACCGAAGAACCTGTCGGCAATCGCCGCCACATTCGGCGAACAGCGGAGGGATCTGGCGTTGGTCGAAGCGGCGGACCACCTGCGCAGCCTCGCCGGCCCCGCGGATCTTTTAGCCCGCATCGAGGACAACCGCTTCGGAATGGCCGTTTTCGATTCCGAGTTCGAATCGGTGGAGGAAGCTTGGGCGCGCATTCACACCGCCTTGCTCGAACATCGCATTCAAGTAGGCGCAGCCATTTTTTCAGCCGATCGCCCCTCCACTCTCGAAGCCCTGCTAGAGCAAGCCGCCGAGGCGAACCTAGCTCGAACTGCTGTTCATCCCTAAACACTCTTGTAGGCGGCCATTTTTAGCTGCAGCCGCCTTTCAAGGCGGCTCTCCGCACGACCCACTACAATAGCAGCGAATGCCCATCGCTCTCGACGCGACTTACAGCCTGGGCCGAAACCTGTCCGGCGTCGGAGTGTACTCGCGCGAAATAATGTTCGGACTAGCCCGCGCCCATCCGCAAGAAAACTTCCATTTCTGCTACCGCCCCCACCGCTTTCTCAAATCCTTCGGCGACAAGCTCCCCCAAAACGCCCACCGCCGCTGGCTCCAGGGCGCGCCATCCGCGCGCATCTTCCACGCACTCAATCAACGAGTCGACGCCAAAGCCCGCCGCACCATCTCCACCTTCCACGACCTCTTCGTCATGACCGGCGATTACTCTTCCCCCGAATTTCGCGCCCGCTTCACCGCCCAGGCCCGCGACGCCGCCGCCCGCAGCGATCTCCTCATCGCCGTTTCGAGCTTCACGGCGTCCGCAGTCGAGCGCCTGCTCGGAGTCGATCGGTCGCGCATCCGCGTCATTCACCACGGTGTCCACGCTTCCACGCGCAACGGCAAAAAAGACAACCTGGTCCTGTCCGTCGGCGCCATCCAGCGCCGCAAAAACACCGCTCGACTCGTTCAGGCCTTCGAGCGCCTGCCCCCTTCCTGGCGCCTCGCGCTCGCCGGCGCTCCCGATGGATACGGAGCAGCCGAGGAGCTGCGCGCCGTCGACCAGAGCCCCGCGCGATCACGCATCGACGTCCTCGGCTACGTTTCCTCAGCTCAACTCGATTCGCTCTATAACCGCGCCGGTATCTTCGCCTTCCCGTCGCTCGACGAGGGCTTCGGCATGCCCATCCTCGATGCCATGGCTCACCGCGTTCCCGTCCTCACCTCCAACTGCTCCGCCATGCCGGAAGTCGCAGGCGATGCCGCCCTGCTGGTCGACCCTCTGAATTTCTCGGACGCCCTCCTTCAGCTCGCCCAGGACGAAGCTTTGCGCGACGATCTGGCGCGCCGCGGCCTCGAACGCATCAAACAATTCACCTGGGAGTCGGCCGTCGAGAAAACCTGGGCGGTATACGATGAATTGAGATGAGATTTCTTGCCGCGCTGTTGTTCTTCTGCCTGGCTCTTCGCGCCGACGATCTGCTCATCGCCGCCGCATCGGACCTTGCCCCGTTCGCGCCCAAGCTCCAACAAGCCTACAAAGAAAAAATCCGTTTCACCCTCGCCTCCAGCGGATCGTTGAAACAGCAAATCGAAAACGGAGCGCCTTTCGACGTCTTTCTATCGGCCAACGAAAAATACGTGCAGGACCTCGGCACCCTGGTAACCGATGCGACGGTCTACGCCATCGGCCGCATCGCATTGTGGTCCCCCAACGGCTCCGTGAACTCATTCTCCGACCTCAAGAAACCGAGCGTCATCCATCTGGCAATTCCCAATCCGCAATTCGCGCCTTATGGAGTGGCGGCGAAAGAGGCGCTCGAATCGCAAGGCGTGTGGAAAGATGTCGAGTCCAAAATCGTCTACGGAGAAAATGTCCGGCAGGCTCTGCAATTCGCCGAAAGCGGCAACGTCGAAGCGGTGATTACATCCTGGACGTTGTTGATCGGCAAGGGAAAATTGTTGCCCGCGGAGTGGCACGCGCCCATCCGTCAAACCGCCGCGGTGGTGGAGTCGAGCAAGCAGCCCGACGCCGCCCGGCGCTTTTTGAAATTTCTGATGAGCCCCGATGCGCAAAAGATCCTCCAAGACGGTGGATTATGGTCCAATAAGGCTCCGTAGCGCGACACTCATGGTCACTTAAGGTCGATTATTGGCGATCTCGCTGGCATGATCCTCCGCCGCGCGCTTCAATTCGAACAGCTTTGAGCCGCTGGCCATCAGCGCGATGAAACCGGCCGCCAGCAGCGGAATCGTGACCGTGGCCCACAACACCAAGGAGAATCGAGCCGCCTCGGACGGTACCACATTGAAGAGCCGCTCCAGCGCTTCCTTCGTCAAAAGCTGAAATAACCCCAAGTTTCCAGGAGCTTGCGGAACCACGCTGCCCAACCGCAGAATCACCATCAGCGCGAACGCGACGCCGATCGACAAATCAAACCCATACGCCTGAAACGCCGCGTAAATCGGAATCACCTGCAACAGCAGATACGGCAAACTCTGCAAAAACGCAAAATAAAGATAGCGCGAATGCCCGATCAGATTCAGATCGTCAATCAATACACGGAGATGGCGCTGCCAGCCGTCTCCTGAAAGCAAGGCTCGCGTTTTCTGCCGCAGGAACACCGCCAGCGCCAGCAGAGCCGCGCCCGCTAAAACAATCGTTCCCAGAAAGTACCCGCTGCGGACCAGCCAGGGAACGTGGTGATGGTGAACCCCCACCAGCCGTATCGATACTAACAAGCACAGGCACAACCAGATACCATCGAAAATGCGTTCGATGAGCGCACTGGAAATGGCGACCGAAAAAGGCAGTTTGGTCCAGCGCGAAACCAGATAGCAGCGCAGAATTTCGCCGGCGCGAAACGGTAGCACTTCGTTCGCAAACAAGCCGACATAAATGGCGCTAACAGCTTGACGAAACGTCACCCGCTCGACGGGAAGCAGCAGCAGTCTCCAGCGAACTGCTTGCCAGCAATAGACGGAAATGTCGCCGACGACAGCGAGGCCCAGCCACCACCAGTTCATGGTAGCGAGGTCGTCCTTCAGTTCACCCAGTCTTGCGTCGCGCAGCGTCCAGACCAGGCACCCCAGCGACGCGAGGTAGATCAGGACCAGCAGAACGCGTGAGCGGATCCCGCTCAAATTGTTATCACCCAATTCCTAATCATGGCATAATGCATCGGAGTGTACGACTATATCGTGATCGGCGCGGGCAGCGCGGGCTGCGTGCTGGCTTCCCGGCTCTCGGAGCGGCCGGATACCAACGTCCTGTTGATGGAAGCGGGGCCCCCCGATCGCCGACGTGAGATCCATATCCCCGCCGCGTTTTCCAAACTTTTTAAAACCGAAGTCGATTGGGATTTCTCAACCGAGCCGCAGGAACATCTCAACGGGCGGAGGCTATACTGGCCGCGCGGGAAGACGCTGGGCGGCTCGAGCTCCATCAACGCCATGATCTACATGCGCGGAGCGCGTGCCGATTATGACGCCTGGCGCGACCTGGGCAACGCCGGCTGGGGCTTCGACGACGTGCTGCCGCTGTTCAAAGCCGCGGAGAATCAGGAGCGCGGCGCGTCGGCCGAGCATGGGATCGGCGGGCGGTTGAACGTCGCCGATCTGCGATGCGTGAATCCGCTGACCGATGCGTTTCTCAACGCGTGCGAAGCGGCGGGCCTCGCGAAAAATCCCGATTTTAACGGCGCGGCG
>JBEKOZ010000332.1:0-5882 GCA_049521275.1 Bryobacteraceae bacterium
GTGGGACCCGCCGGCAGAGCGCGCGCCTCTATTCGCAGATGGGCTTCTCCGTTGATAATGCCGTAGCACGGTCGATTCCAACGCCAGACCGTGCCGTTATGGAGTCGCAGTGCCTTGAGTTCCGGGATGCCGCCGGCGGCCAGAACGGCCAGTGAATCTTCTTCCATCGGAGCCGTCATGATCACGCGATAGCGGGCGATTTCCTCGCGGAACACCTCGATCGCGGACTCGCCGACCCAGCAGCTGCCGAAGCTGACCCGCGGCGGATCGCCCCGCACCAGGTTCGTCTCCGATCGCTCATCCACGGAATCCTGAAACAACGCGATGCGCGTCTCGTGCCATAGCCGCTGACCCAGCAGCAGCGGAGAGTTAACGGCGGCCGCAAGCACGGGCGCAGCAACCATTTGTGCCAGATTGTAGACCGGAGCGAACAGCGCCGGGCTAACCTGGAAATGAGTTTGAAAGCTTGTGCAGCAGGCTTCCGGCATCACGTTGTCGTGCGTGATATGCAACGAATCGATTCCCTTGATCACGATGGGATAGCTTGGCCCGCGTAATTTCGTCATCGCGCGGTTCAATTCCAAGTAGCGCGGCAAGGGCGTCAGGTTGTCCAGGCCAAGATGATGCTGATGGGCGGTTGGGAGTGTGCCCGACAGCAGGACTTCCGCGCCGAAGCCATGCGCAGCACATCGAACCGTGGCAATCAATCCGGTGAGCTCGTTTTCCATCTGCCGAAGGCAGTTGCCCCCAAACGCGCGTGGCGTCAGATTCAACTCAAGATTGAATTTGCCCATCTCGGTGGTCAATTGAGGATGATTCAGACTTTGGAGCACCTCGCCGGCGACCGGCGCGGGGCGCATGGAGGAGTCCACCAGAAACAATTCCTGCTCGGCGCCGATGCGGCGAGTCGCGTCTGCGATCAAGCCCCCGTCCAGCATGATTTTGAGCGCTTCAATGTCGTTCAACAGGGCGAGCCGGAAGGCTTGAGGGTCGTCCTGCGCGGATACTTCATGTTGACCCATCTTTTGCGTCTCAGTCAGGCAAGTTCTGCGCGAGAACACGCAATTCCTGCCCGATTGGCCTTCTGAGTCGCAACCGAGTGGCCAAACTCCATAAAGACGGCAATCGCGCCGCTCAGGCCAAAATGTCGTGCACCACATTCCCGGCAACGTCTGTCAGCCGGAAGTCACGGCCGCTGTAGCGGTAGGTCAATTTGGTGTGATCCATGCCCAGGGCGTGAAGAATCGTGGCGTGCAGGTCATGAATGTGCACGGGATTCTCCACCGCCTTGAAGCCGAACTCGTCAGTGTTGCCGTAGGTCGTACCGCCTTTGACACCACCGCCGGCAAGCAGCGTCGAGAAGCCGTGGCTGTTGTGATCGCGGCCATTTTGTACTTTCACCAGGCCGCTGACTTCCAGCACCGGCGTACGGCCAAATTCTCCGCTGATGATGACCAGCGTTTCCTTCAGCAGGCCACTCGCCTTAAGGTCAGCCAGTAGGGCGGCGATGGGTCCGTCGACGTCATGGGCCAGTTTGCGGTGAATGAGTATGTCGTCGTGGTTATCCCAGGGCTGGCCATTTCCGTAATAGACCTGCACCATGCGCACGCCGCGTTGTATCAGGCGGCGCGCCATCAGACAGCCGCGCCCGAAATCATGATCGCCGTAACGGCTGCGGATGGCTTCGGGCTCTTGGGTGATATCGAAGACTTCCGGCGCTTCGCTTTGCATCCGATAGGCGATCTCCGCCGCCTGGATGCTGCTTTCGAGCTGGCCATCCTCGCCTTCGCGCTTTTCTTCGATGAGATTCAGCTGGCGCAGCAGATCGAGCGCCCGCCGCTGCTCCGGCAAGGGCGTTGACGGATTGCGAATGTAGCTGATGAGTTTGTCGGGAGTCTTCTCGCTATTCGGGATGTAAGTGCCCTGGTAAATAGCCGGAAGGAACGTGGAACTCCACAGTTGCGCCCCCACGATGGGGTAGCCCGGACACAAGACGACAAAGCCGGGCAGATTCTGATTCTCCGAGCCGAGGCCGTATGTCAGCCACGAACCCATCGACGGGCGGCCGGGAACGCGATGGCCGCAGTTCATCAGGAACAGCGACGGCTCATGGTTCGGAATCTCCGTGTACATCGAGCGGATCACGCAGACATCGTCGATCGAATCTCCCAGCTTGGGGAAGATCTCGCTGATCTCGATACCACTCTTGCCGCAGCGGCGGAATTTGAAGGGCGAGCCGAACAGATTGCCGGTCTTGCGCTCCGTCTTCAAGTTGCCGGCGGGGATCGGCTGGCCGCTGAATTTCTGCAGCATCGGCTTGGGATCGAACGTGTCCACTTGGGAGGGACCGCCATTGAGAAAGAGAAAGATGACGTGTTTGGCTGTGGCCGGGAAGTGCGGAGCTTTGGGGGCCATGGGCGCAGCCGTTTGCGATGCGTTCAGAATACCCGCGAGTCCGGCCATACCCAAGCCCGTCCCCATGGTGCGGAGTATTTGCCGTCGCGATGGCTTAAAGATCATTGGGCATTTCCTCAGTTTAGATAAGTGAACTCATTCGAACTCAGCAGGATTTGCGTGTATTGGGGCCACGCGTCGGCGTTTTCGCCGATAAATTTGTGAGCCAGCTTCCGCTCCTCAGGCGTGGGGTCCCGCTGCAGCACGAAGCGGTAAGTAGCCGTAATGCGCTGGTCGTCACTCGAAGCAGCGGCGGCAACGCGAGCGGCGAGGGCCTTGGACTGATCGATGACGAACGGACTGTTCATGAAGAACAGCTTCTGCAGCGGGACGGTCGTTTGCAGGCGCTGCTCACTGGTGCTGTTCGGATTCGGAAAATCGAATAACGAAAGCAGCGGATCGAGTTGGCGGCGGGAAATGTAGGCGTAAACCGTGCGGCGATTATTTTCCTTGTCGAGCCGGACCGGAGGGCCGCCTGCCGCGAAATCGAGCTTGCCGGCGACGTACAGCAGAGAATCACGGAGCGATTCTGCGTCGAGGCGGCGGCGGTTGTATCGCCATAGCAGGCGGTTGTCGGGGTCTTGCGCATAGTTGCGCTCCACGGTCTCCTCGCTCAACCCATAGGCTGCCGTCAGCATGATTTCGCGATGCAGTTTTTTGAGGGACCAGCCTTCGCGCACAAACCGGTCAGCAAGATAGTCGAGCAGTTCGGGATGGGAGGGTGGATCACCCTGGGACCCGAAGTTGCTCGGCGTGCGTACCAGCCCGTACCCGAAATGCTGCTGCCAGACGCGATTGACAATCACCCGGGCGGTCAGCGGATTGGTAGGGCTCACGATGGCTTCGGCGAGTTCGAGGCGTTCTTTGCCGCGATCGAAGCGCTTCGGTTCTGCCGGAGACAGGATGCCCAGAAAGTGCGGAGGAGCCAGCTCGCCGGGATTGTTCTGATCGCCGCGAATCCAGACATGTTGTTCCTCGGGCTTCTCCTTGTCGGCAATGGTTTGGAGCACGGGATAGGCGGGCGGGAGATCCTTCTTCAGCGCGGCCGATTGCGCGCGCAGCTCGTTGAGGTGATCGAGCCAGACACCCGACAGGAAACGGTCGATCTTATTGGAATCCTCTTTTTTTGAGTCTCCGTAGTGCAGCACACCGCGATCGCCAAGCATGTCTTCCCAGAGGCCGAACTTGGCGCGGTCAAGGGACACGAGACTCGCTTTGGAGAGATCGTCGCGGCTGGGATCGAGACCCAGGCGGATGTGGTTTTCATCATCGACGCGAGCCTTCTCGGCGATGACGGCAAGGACCTGGGCCTGAAATTCCGTGGCCGCCTTCGCACGCTGATCCTCTGTCGTGGCAGCGTACCAATCCTTCAGAAAGGGGTGTTGCTTTTCGGGGTCGGCCAGATATTTTGTCCAGCGGGCCTGCGTTCCCTGATCCAGCGCGGGGCCGGCGGCGGTGTGCTTAAGATCGCCGGAGGCAAGCAGGTACTGCGCGGTCTGAGAAGCGAGGACGAGACCGAGCTGTGCGGACTGAGCGTCGACGTACTCCTTGAGTTCCTTCTCTTTTTTCTGAACGAGAGCGTCCTGCCTCTTATATGCATCCACGATGTCCTTGGAGGCGAGAGGAATCTCGTGGAGCTCTGTGTTGCGGAAGATGCCCATCAGAGAGTAGAAATCGCGGGTACCAATCGGGTCGTACTTGTGATCGTGGCACTGCGCGCAAGCTACCGTGAGGCCCAGGAAGCCGCGGGCGGTGGCGTCCACGCGATCGTCCTGCATCTCCGGGCTGAGGGCATAAAAACCAAGGGCCGCTTCATATTTTTCGTGATCGGGAAGCTGATCGCCCGCTATTTGGGCTTTCACGAAAACGTCGTAAGGCATGTCGTTCTGGATGGCCTGAATCACCCAATCGCGATAGCGAAAGGAAGCAGGATAGGGGTTGTCCCGCTCCGAGTCGAGCCGGTCATCGGAGTAGCGGGCGACATCGAGCCAGAGACGCCCCCAGCGTTCGCCATAGCGTGGCGAGGCGAGCAGACGATCGATAACTTTCGCGAACGCATCGGGCGAGCGATCGTGTTCAAATGCCTCGACCTCTTCGACGGTTGGCGGGAGGCCGGTAAGATCGTAGGTGGCGCGTCGTATCAGCGTGCGGGGATCGGCCGGCCGGACCGTATGCAGCCCACTCGCTTCGAGCTTGGACGCGAGGAAGCGGTCAATCTCCGTCCGGGCCCAATTGCGATCCTTTACGTTCGGCGGAGGCACCGGCCTGACGGGCTCGAAAGACCAGAACGCGCGCTGCTCCGCGGTGATCTTGTAAGGCGCCGATTCGAGGACGGCTTTCTCCCGCGGCCAAACGGCGCCGGCTTTGACCCAGGCTTCGACTGCGGCGATCTGGTCGGCTGGCAGTTTGCCGGTGGGTGGCATCTTGGGGTTTCCGTCGTAGCGCAGAGCCTTCACCAGAAGGCTCGCGCCGGGATCTCCAGGAACGGCGATGGGTCCCGACTTCCCACCCTTCAGAAAGTGGTCACGGGAGTCGAGTTCGAGGCCACCCATGCGCGATTCGGTATGGCAGGCGTAGCACTTCTCTGCGAAAACGGGGCGGATCTTGGTCTCAAAGAAATCGGCATCCACGGAACCCGGTACCGGCTGAGCAAGCAGAGCCGGTGCTGTGGCAGCCAGGAGAACAAGACTGCCGCACACTGATCGCATAGTTGTTTTTACCACAGATGTAGATCACAAGCTGGCGCTGAAGGATTACTTTCTCGGCGCATACGCGAATGGCCTTATGAAGCGCGGCTCGGGACGCGTGATCTTAGTACCTCAGGACGATTGACCCCAGCTGTAGCCAGAAGTAGGATTCCACTTGAGAGCGGACACAGGGTGTCTCACATCAAGGCACGGAACACCCCCGCGCGTAGCACCTGCTGCTCCGCTCTCACTAGTTATGACCGAGCGTCAATGGGAACTTTACCGGCTTAGCGTGGCTGACGATTGGCCGGACTCGCCGTACAAAGCGGCTACCATCGCCGGAATCCGGCACAAACTTCGGGCGATCGAGGATGCTGAAGCGCCAAGGAACGAAATCAACGGGAACCGAAAGCGCGTGGACAAAGCCGCATAGTTGGCCGCGATTCGGTGAACAAGTACCGCGCGTCGGTCCCTGTGCGACTATTTGCGCGCTGCCTCTGAAGTACCCTCTTTAGCCTTCGACTCAGGTATCCAGCCAGCGCTTGCGTCTTCCCATTTGTTGTCTGTCAACTGCCGCACATCCGAACCATCGGCGCGCATCGCGAAAATTTCGCCATACGGCGCGGCACTCCGTCGTAGAGCGCCATCTCGTCTTTGAACCCCTTCCGCCCGCTGGTGAAGATGATCCATGCGCCGTCCGTTGACCAGGCGGAGTGCGCATTATTTCCCGGCGCGTTGGTC
>JBEKOZ010000333.1:0-16002 GCA_049521275.1 Bryobacteraceae bacterium
GCCAGAGCACCCGCGGAATGACCGAACACGCCAGTGAATAGACGCTATATCCGAAGCGCGGCTCGACCCCGCTCGAAAGCACGCCGTACATCGAAAAATGGGCCGCATACGCTTCGTTGCTGGAGGTGATGAAGGTAGCCACCTCGGTGGCGTCGTCGATGCGCTGATGGATCGCCTCCCGCATCTCGGAAATGGGCGTCCCGCGGAAAAAATCGACCGCGTACAGGAACCACATTCCCGCCACCATCAGCAGACCGGTTTTGACGAAGCCCGGCCGGCGCACCGACCCCAGATAAGCCAGCACGCCGGTGAGCAGCGCCGTGAATCCTTCGTTCTTATTGCCCAGCACGAACGTGAACACCCCCATCCCGACAAACAGCGCCAGGTAGCCGGCCCAGGTGTAACGGCGCACGACATTCACAAAGAAGCGCGACCGCTTCCCGGCGACGAGCGTCGCAAAACCGATGGCCGGCGGCAACATCGCCACCCGGTTCAGCACCTGGTGCAGCGTGAACCACTCGTCGGTTTCGCGGCGCGTGTAAAGGTAGGCGGAAGTATTCAGCGCCCACGCCTCGCTGAGTTTGTCTTTGATCACGAAGTAGCTGGCCAAGCCGGCCAGAACCGCGATGATCAGAATCGGCTCATGCCGCATCACCAGGCGAGGAATCTCCGGCCGCTGATCGCGCGAAAGCGCCACCAGCAAAGTGAGCTGGACGAGGATGATGAAGCCCGCGTAGAGCCCCAGCGTCAGCATGTACTTGTCGTCCAGCGCAATGGGGAAGAGCTTGTACTCCAGATACTGATCGTCTTATCGATGACGATGTACCAGGCTCCGTAGAGGGTCCAGTAGTACAAGGCCGCCATGCCCACCAGACAGCCGGCGTCCCGCCTCTTGCGGTAAAGCGCCAAAGTGAGCACCACGATCACCACGGTCGACACCCCGAGCATCGAGAAAAATTCCATTTAAGCTCCCGCCAGCTGGCGATAGATTTCCTTCAGCCCTGCGGCAACCCGCTGGGAAGAGAACTCCGCGATCTTGGAATGGCCATTGCTGCGGCGCGGCGGCTCGAGCATCCTCACAAGCGCGTGGCCCAGAGCATCGGCATCCGTGGCGGAGACGGTGCAGTTTCTGACGCCCTCGACACGCTCGAGCACATCTCCCACTGCCACGCTCACGACTGGCAGATCGCAAGCCAGTGCTTCCTGAACCACCGTGGGCGAACCTTCGGAAATACTGGTCAGCAGCAGGCAATCGGCGGCATTCATGAGCTCCGGAACCAGCGCCGGGCGCACGCTCCCGTCGAGAATCTCCAGGCGCACCTCCGGCAGCGCGCGGCGCGCACATGCCACCGCGGCCCGTGCCAGATCGAGGCGCTTCACCCTCGGGTCGCCCCCGGCATGGAACAGCACCACTCGCTCCGCGCCGGTCCACCCGAGCCGCCCCCGGGCCAGAGCGCGAGGTTCGGGATAAAATTCCTCGGCATCGACACCGCTCGGCAGAATCGCGACCACCCCGCGCCTCCACCAGAGGTGATTCCGGAGCTGCCGGCTGACGCAGATAATTCTTTGCGCCCGCAGCGCCGCCAGTTGGGAAAACAGGCACCCGCACGCCGCGCGCGCTTTGGCCGGCCAGCGATAAGAGGGGGGAGGTGGATTCAGATCACTGCCCCGGTACGTGATCACCAGCGGCAGCAACCCCGACGCCAGAGCGGAAAACAGCGCCGTTACCGTGCCAAAGTGCGCATGAATGACGGCTGGACGAAGCTGTTTCAACGCCGCTCGAAAACGACGAAATTCCGCGAGCAGAACACCGGGCGAGGTTCTCGAAGCAAGATAAAAAAGACTCACCGGAACACCCTCGACGGCCAGACTGCGCGCCTGCCGCTCGACGAAGATCATGGAACTGCCTCGACCATCGCCCGGGATCACGAACAACACGCGCGGACCCGGGGTCTCGTTCCAAATTGAGGTCGCCGGCGTGGCGCGCGGCTGCGGGGAGCCCGGGATTCTGGCGGGCGAACTCATCGGAAGCAACCCTCCCGGGCCGACGGAATCGCCGCGAACACCGCCAGTCGAAACAATTTAGCCCACCCTAACCCGCTCCACGGATGCGACTGCAACAAGCGCAGGTAGGCTTTTCGAGCGACCGGAAAATTTCCCGCCAGCATGAAGTGATCGGCTTGCTTGAGGGCGGCCCGAATCGTATCGGAGGCGGCTTGCCCACCCGCAAGCGCCGCCGGAATATCCTCGGGCTGCCCGCTGCGCCGGGTGGCCGCCAGCATCTGCGCGACCCGATAGACACACGCCTGGTCCGCCGCCCGCCGCGCGCTGATCGCCCCGCTGGTGTACCGGTAGTGATAGAGCACTTCCTCCAGGTTCACGGCGCCTCCCGCCTCCGTCAGCCTCCACAGGAAGTCATAGTCCGAAGCGCATGGAAACTGCTCCCGGTACCCTCCGATCTGGAGCGCCTGCTCGCGGCGGAACATGGTCGAGCCGTGTACGAAAGGGTTCCCCAGCCATAGTGCCCGCGACAGTTCGTCTGCGGAATGCGGCAGACGCAGACGCCACAGCGGTGTTCCGTCGGCCAGGTGGGAGTAGGAATCGGCGCCGGCCAGCGCAACCCGCGGATGACTGTCCAGAAAAGCGGCCTGCCGCTCGAGCCGGTGAGGCTCGCTCCAATCGTCAGCGTCCTGGCGCGCGACATACTCGCCCCTCGCGATCCCTAGTCCGCGATTGCTGGCGCCCGGCACGCCTCGATGCGGCTCGTCGAACAGGCGCACCCGGTTGTCTTTGGACGCCCAGGACTCCAGCCTCGCGCGGACCCTTTCGTCCCGCCCGCCGTCATTGAGGATCAGAAACTCCAGGTTGGTCAAGGTCTGCCCCAGCACCGATGCGATCGCCGTGTCGAGCGTGCCGGGCGGCGGATCGTACACCGGCATCAGCACCGTCACCCGCGGATTCACCATGTCGCCCTCCATTCCCTGGCCCATCCGGCGAAGGCGGCCATGGTCCACAGCTTCTGCCCTCGAAGCCGCTGTTGCGGGCCGGGCTCGAGCAGAGGGCTCGGCGTCACCTCCCGCACCCATTCGCCGGCAGGTCCCTCCAACCATTGCCCCATCGGCGCGCCGAAGCCCTGCTTGGACCGGCACAACACCTCCCGGGGCAAATCCGCGTCATAGGCGGCGCGCAGCAAAACCTTCTTCTCGCGGCCTCTGACCAGTTCTTCCTCTGGCAAAGACTGCGCCCATTCGAGCAGCCGGTGATCGAGAAACGGCGCCCGGCCCTCGATCGCATGCCCCGCCAGGGCGATATCGACCTTGTAAGTCAGGTTGTTCGGCAAATAAAGATGGCGATCCGACCACATGGCGCGTTTTAGAGCCGAACCGGATGGGAGCAGGTACCCGTCACGCGCGAGCAACCAGGAAAGCGAGTTCCCGCTCGAACTGCCGTTCATCAGGCGGTTTCTCTCGCCCGAGCGAAACGCTGCTTTCGACTCGACATAGACACTGGTCGCGCCATCGGTGATTCCCGCCGCCGCGGCTGCCGCCTTGAACCCCTGTTTGACTGCGATGTGCTCATAGTGGCGATAGCCGCCAAATGCCTCGTCGCCTCCCTCCCCGTTCAGCACGACTTTATACCGCCCGGATAAGGCGCGCGCCAACGCGAAAGAAGGAATGGAGGAGCTATCGGCAAACGGCTCGTCATAGTGCCACAGCAATTCGGGCAGGCCGGTGACCGCGTCCCGCGCTTCGATCGGCAGGACCTCATGGCGCAGCCCCAGATGCTCCGCCACGCGCGCCGCGTGCGCCAGATCGGGATGCCCGCCGCCAAAATCGGCCGTGAACGCCTCGATCCTCGACCCTTGCCGCGCGCACTCGGCCGCGATCACCGAGGAATCGATGCCTCCGCTTAGAAAAATCGCCACCGGCACGTCCGCCCTGAGCCGCAGCCGGACCGCATCGGCCACCAGCGACCGCAAGCGAGCCACCCGTTGGCTCCGCGTCCCGGCGCCGGCCGTCCGTCCGGCATTCTCTGGACACCACCAGCGCCGCACCTCGGCCCGGCCGTTTTTGAACCGCAGCAGGTGGCCGGGTTCCAGTTTATGGCAGCCGCGAAAAATGGCCAGCGGCGCCGGTACATAGCCCAGCGCCAGATACGCATCCACCGCCCGCGGGTCGAGACGCCGGTCGTGAAGCGACCCCAGTGCTTTCAGTTCACTCGCAAACGCCAGCAACCCTGCCTGATGAAAATAGACCAGCGGCTTCTCCCCGACGCGGTCCCGCACCAGCGTCAACTCCCGTTCCCGGGCATCCCATAAGGCGAACGCAAACATGCCCACCGAACGGTCGATGGCCCTGTCAACGCCCCACTCCGCGCAGGCCTCGAGCAGCACCTCGGTGTCGGTTGCGGTCCGGAACGGCCTGCCTAACTCGTGGCGCAATTCCATGTAATTGAAGATCTCGCCGTTGAGAACCATCGTCCAACGGCCGTCAGCCGAGGTCATCGGTTGCGCGCCGGCCTCGCTCAAATCGAGAATCGCCAGGCGCCGGTGCCCCAGGGCCAAGCCCAGGGAGGGATCGGCGAACACCCCTTCTCCGTCCGGTCCGCGATGACTCTGGACCTCGATCATGGCGCGCACCAACTCCTCCGCGCGGCGATCTCCTAGGACTCCAGCGATTCCGCACATAGCTAATCCGTCATGCCTCCCGACCCCTCATATACATCGCGAAACCAGCCGAAAATCCCACCGAGAGCGCAATCCAAACCAAGGCGCTCGCCAGGTGCACGGTACGGTCGCCCCAGGCATTCGCCGACACTCCCATGACCAGCAGCAGCCCCGTCAGCCATGCCGCCAGACCGGCCGCTCTGAAACGGAATCCGTAGCGGAACCGGGCGTAGGCGTAGCACAGGCCGAAATACATGGCGTAGGAGGCCAGGAACCCGATCGCCGCGCCTTCCGCGGGCTCGATCACGCGCGCCAGGAACATCGCCGAAGCGAAAAATAAGGCCTGCGTCAGCAGATCGAGCGCCAGGAAGGGACCTACCTCGCGCGTGGCCAGCATCGGCGCCCCCAGCACCCAGGCGCTCACTTTCAGATAGTCGCCGGGCAGGGTCCAGCGCAGAAAACCCGGAGAGGCGGCGAAGGCATGGGAGTAAAGAGCGCTGACCACCAGCGGTTTCAACGCCAGGAGCGCGACCGTTACCGGCACCGTCGCCAGCGTCGCCACCAGCAGCATGCTGCGGATTTGCCGCCGCCGCTCCCCATCGTTAGCGGCCGCCGCGAGTGATGGCAGATAATACGTCTGCACCGAGCCGAGGATCAGCGTCACCTGGTTCATGCTGATGTTCCATGCCGCGTCAAACTGGCCGGTCATGGCCAGACCTTGCTGACGGGTAATGGACCCGCGGACGGCGAGCAGCACCGTCGTCGATACCAACCCGCTGGCCAGGATGGCTCCTGAAATCGAAAGGAAGCCCCGTGCCGCTCCCGCCGTCCACCATCGGCCAGGCCCGTGAAACCAATCGTGGAGCCGCTGGCGATGTCCCTCGATCGCGATGGCCGCCGCCACCACCGTCGCCGAGGCCGGAATCAACAGGTAGAAGGCCATCGCCAACGGGTGTCCAGCCCGCAGCTCGCGCGCCACCGGCCAAGCCACCAGAGCGGCGAACAGCGGCGACGCCAGTTGCAATAACGCCAGCTTCCCGATCTCTCCCAGCGCATTGAGAACGGCCGTCAGAAATACGAACACGCTCAACAAAGCGACGGTCAGCGCAAGCCACGGCAGCAGTTCCACACTCGCCGCCGGAAGCCGGCTCCACCGCACGATCCAACCCGGCGCCGCCACCATGGCCGCCGCGACCAGGAACGTGCCGCCGGCAAACACCAACGCCACCGCGCGTAGATACTCGCGCCGCTCGATGCCTTCGAACGCACTGGCGCCTTGCACCAGGGCCGTTTTGCCATTGGCCGTCGCCGCCGCGAGCGCCCCGTCGCGCAACTGCTGCAGCGTTTGGAGCAGGGCAACCGAGCCCGGCCCCAGCATCCAGGCGATGATCTTCATCCCCAGCGCGCTCAGCAGGCCGCTGGCGATAGAACCGCCGGCGGTCTTGCCCATCGCCCAGATCATCGGCCGCCACAGCGCCTCCTGCGCCCGCGCGGGCTCCACTGCGGTCATGTCTTTTCCACCCACCAGTTGCCCAGCGCCATGTGGCGGAGCCCGCAGCGGAGAAAAACATCGACCGCGTCGCGCGCCCGGTAAACGATCGGCTCGCCATGCAGATTGAACGAAGTGTTGAGCACAATCCCTTCGCCGGAGCGCGCTTCGTACTCCTGGAGCAGCCGGTAATAATCGGCGTTGTGCTTCTCGAAGACCTCGTGCGGGCGCGTCGTGAAGTCGTAGGGATGCTGCGCGGCGGCGAAGGCGGCGCGCTTTTCGGGCCGCGAACGAAACGCGAACATCATGTACGGGGAGGACACCGGCTTGGGCTTCACATAGTAGTCCCCGGCGCGGCCGGCCAGCACCGAGGGCGCGAATGGCATCCAGAAGTCGCGATTCTTGACCATTTCATTGATGACGCGCGCCGCCGTCGGGGAGTCGCCGCGCGCCAGAATGGACCGGTTCCCCAGCGCCCGGGCGCCAAATTCGACCGCGCCTTTAGCCCGCGCCACGATTGGGCCAGCTGCGCTTCTACGTCGGTGATCGGCTCGCCGTAATAGAGCGCGCCGAGCGGCTCGATGCGGTCGCCCGAGCGCGCCGCCAAGTGACACGCAGCGCCGATGCTGTTCGACTCATCCCCGCAGGAGGGGAATACGTACAGATCCTCCACCTCCGGAATCTCGAGCAGCGCCAGATTCGCCTTCACGTTCATAAACACGCCGCCCGAGCAGGCGATCCTGTGGATCCCGGTCTCGCGCACCGCACTCGTCGCCCACTCGACCAGCATGACCTCGAGAAACTTCTGCACCCCTGCGGCGATGAGATCGAAGCGCTTGCCGGCGAGGTGTTTCCTGAGATATCCGTACGCCGCGTACATGGAGGGCACACCCGCGCGGCGCTTCCACCAAAGCCCGCTCGGGCCAAACTCGAACAGACTCAAGAAGTCGCGCGCCACGGCTTCCACCTGGCTGCCCTGGGGAGCGTACGGCGCGAGTCCCATGACCTTATACTCGTGCTCCAAAGGAGTCATTCCCAAAATTCGCGTCACCAGCGCATAAAGGCGGCCGATCGAATCATGCTCGGACACCGCCGCGATTCTCGAAAGCGCCCCGTGCTCGCCGATGCTCACCGTCGCCGACAGCCGGTCTCCGGAGCCGTCGCAGGTGAGCACCAGAATTTTCTCTTCCGGCCAGGGAGCCGTGTGATACGCCGCCGAGGCGTGCGCCAGATGATGCTCGACCGCGTCGACCCGCTCCGTTTGGACGCCAATGTCCGACAGCGCCTCGACTCTTTGATCCGCCTTGCGCCTTTGATACGCCCGATCGACGAAGGTTCCCTTGAACGACTGCTTCCACCGGCCCAGCAGATCCGCCGACCGCTCGTAATCGAGCAGGATGGTCTCCCTCTGCCACTGGTTGTAATTCATGTACAGTCCGTTGAGCCCCACCCGCGTCCGTGTGCTCTCCCCTTGCAACATGCGGAACGCGCACTGCGCCGCTCCCCCCGGCGCGTCCCCCTGATTTTTGATCCGTGTCAGTCTTTCTTCCTGCAACGCCAGTTCAATGCGGCCGTCGCGCACCACCGCCACCGAAGCGTTGTGGCCATCGTGAATGCCGAGGAATGCACTCATGACGGCACCTGTTCCTTGGGTGCGTAGTAGGCGCGGTAGTATCCGTAGTAGTAGTAGCTGTCGCTCAATTCCTTGTGGACTTGGTTGAGCACCAGCCCGACGACCTTCGCCCGCAGTCGAGTCAATGTCGATAGGACGCTGGCGACCGCTTTGCGGCTGGTCTGCCCGGCGCGGGCGACCACGATCACGCCATCGACCGCGGTCGCCATCTGCAACGGCTCCGCGAATCCGAGCAGAGGCGGCGCGTCGATCACCACCAGGTCATACTCCGAGGAGGCCTCCTCGAGCACCTCCGACAAACCCCTGCCGATCAGGTCTGAGGCGCGCCGCGAGGGCGGTCCCGCGGCCAGAATATGGAGGTCTTCGAGTCCCTCCACTTTCACCACCGCGTCCCGCCACGGAATCTCGCCCAGCAGGACGTTCGACAAACCGACCAGGCTCGGAAGATTGAAGTTGCGATGAACGCTCGGCCGCCGCAGGTCGCCGTCGATTAACAGGGTTCGTTTGCCCTGTTCGGCGTGCGCGGTGGCCAGGTTGGCGGCGGTGGTTGTCTTGCCGTCGCCGGGTGCCGCGCTGGTCACCAGCAGGGAGCGATACTGCCGGTCGAAGCTTCCGAGGAGAATGGAATTTCTGAGGGTGCGGACCGATTCGTGGAAACCCGTCAAATCCAATTCCCCCTCTATCGCCACTCCGTTTTTGAAGCCGGCTCTGAAATTCGGGGAACTCGTCCGCTGCCGGTTCTTCATCAGCGGCAGACTCCCGATCACTTCCGTGCGCAGCGTCCGGGAAACCTGCTCCGGATCGCGGATAGTCTTGTCTAACAGGTCGCTCACGACGGCCGCGCCGATTGCGAGCAGCGCCGAAAACAGGAACGCCAAAAGAACGTTCAGGGTGATGTCCGGAAACGCGGGCTTCAAGGCCGGCCGGGCCGGATCGGCGATGCGGATCGCGCTGTTCTGGAAACCGGCATTAATGCCCGCCTCTTTGATCTTGCGGACCAGCTCTTCGTAAAGGGTCTTGTCCGCATCCGCCTCGCGCTTCAGCGCCTGGTATTCGAAAGAGCGGGCATTGACATGGTCAAAGTCTGCCTTCGCGTCGGCCACCGCCCCCTTCACCGCGACCTCATGCCGTTCACTTTCGTCGAATTCGATGGATACCCTTTGGGTGACGTCCTTGATGGTCGACTCAATCGCCGATTGCACCTCATTCACCTTCGCCTCCGCCTTCTTATACTCCGGGTGATTGGCGCCGAAGTGGGTTTTCACTTCCACAAAGTGCTCCCGCGCGTCGTTCAGATGTTCCACCAGCCGCCGCAGGCTATCGCCTTGCGCATTGGCCAGCGCGGCTTCAATCGAGCCGCCTTTCACCGAGTCGTTCGCCGCCTCTTTTTTCAGCCGGTCGCCCTGCGAGTTGGTGTATTCGATGTTCAGTTGCAGCAAACGAGCCGCCAGAATATTCGTCTTCTCCTCGGGATTGATCACGTTCAATTCGCGCTCGAATCCGAGCAACGCCTGGCTCGAGCGCTCCATCTTGGCCCGCAGCTCGTCGATTTGCTTTTCCATGAACGTGGCGAGTGACGCCGAGCTCCGGATGCGGATGTTATAGGTGTGCTCCAGATACGATTGTGCGATGGCGTTGCTCGCATCCGCCGCCAGTTGCGGATCGTCGGACCGGTAGCTGATCAGCAGCAGGTAGGTGTTCGGCGGACGCATCACCTTCAGCCGTTTCAGCGTCACAGGGGCCTCGTCGGCGCGCGGCATCGCCGAGCCCGCTTCCGGCTGGTGCTCCAGCTCCCGCAGCTTGAAGCGCTGATCCACCGGCCGCAGCACCGAATCGGACTGCACCAGCTTGATCTGTGTCGCCAGGTATTGATCCGAGTCGTTTAAAAACATGCGCGCGGAATCCTGGCCGACCACTCCGGCCGGCGTCTGGCGGTCCACGTCCACGGTCGCCGTCGACTCATAGATCGGAGTCAGCCGCGAGGAAACGATCAGCGTGCCGATCACCGAAACGGCGATGAAACTTCCGATGCGCCAGCGATAACGCTTCAGAATCCACAGGTATTGCGAAAGCGGGAGCTTGGTTTCCTCCGGTTCCTGCTCCGCCGGGCCATAGACGGGTGGCGCGTACGCCGGCACGCGCCCCATCTCGACCAGCATCGGCAACCTTTCTTGATCCTGCATCGAATCTCCTTGGCCAGTATTTTCGTTACGGGTGACCGTAAATGAGGATTCCGGACGCGGTCGACGAAGCAAATCCGATGGCACGATCGATGGTGGTCATCGTCAGTCTCGCCGACCGGTTGTCGGGGATATACAAAATGTCGTTCGCCGCCAGCGCCACATCCGGAAGCTTGCGATCCAGAATTTTCCTGAGATCGACTGTAACTTCCTGTTGCGCCTCGGGCGACGCGCTATCGCCATGGCGGTAGACAAAGACTTGTTTGGTGGCGAACGGCATCAATCCCTCCGCCATCGCCAGCGCCTTCAGCACCGTCAATCCGAAGCCGTCCTCGATCTTGAACGCGCTGCTTGACATTCCCGACCACGAAAATCCTCCCGATTTGCGGTACGCGCACTTCCTCGCCGCCCTCGAGCATCACGTTCCAAGCGGGATCGGCCGCATCGATCAGTCCTTTCACCGGAATTCTTTGGACCCGCGGCACTCCGCCCGGCGTCAGAGGCGCTCTGGTCACCACAATTTCCGTCCCTGCGTCGGGCGACAGTCCTTGCGCGCGAGTCAGCGCCTCCAGCAGCGTGGTCTTTCCCAGCGCTTGAAACGTCAAGGGAAATTTCACCGCGCCCGCCACGCTGATCGGACGGCTATGATACTCGGCGATGGTCACCGTCACCACCGGCTCCACCAGAATTTCCTCCGCGCTCAGCGCCGTCGCGATCTCCTCTTCCAGATCCGACGGCATCAGGCCCTCGGCCTCCACTTTCTGCTTCAGCATCGGGAGCCGGAGGAATCCTTCGCCACTGACCCGCACCGTCCGCGTCAGTTCCGGGGCGCCGTATACCGAAATGGAAAGCAGATCGTTCGGCCCGATTTTTTGAGCGGGAAGATTCCCGAAAAGGGACGGCGCGGGTGCCACCGGTTGCGTCTCCTGACCCAGCGCCGCGCCCGCAATCCATAACATGATCCACAGCCCACCCCAAGGTATGCCGGCCTGGTTCGTTTTTTTTCTATAAACGCGCACGAAACGTTGTGCGGTACCGGAGGGATTCGTCTCAGGTCAATCTGTAAATTCGCGAAGATCCTAGCGCCAGATCTGGTACCACTTTGGAGACTCGGGGATATCGGCAGGTTTCTTTGGCTCGAGGGATTCTCCGGTAAGCGTAGCTTTGGGGTTGGTGACGCAGAGCCTCTCCGCCCACTCCTCGCCGTAATGTTCCTGCACCCACGCATACGCCAGATCCAGCCGCGGCGGACGATGCTCGCAGTCATGCGCGTCGCTGGCTACAAAATGCACCAGTCTCCGATCGAGCAGCGTGCGCGAAAACTCCGCTGCGCGCCGCCCGAATTCCCCCAGCACGCTCTGCGCCGTCAGCTGTACGCAAACGTCGTTTTCGACCCAGCCCGAAATCTGATCCACCCTCTGACGCAGCAGCGGGTTGCGTTCCGGATGGGTGATGACCGGAATCATGCCCGCGTCCTGCAGTCTCGAAAAAATCTCCTCTGTGTTGTTGAAAATCAGCAGGTCTGAAAACTCCACCATCAGGTAGCGCCGCTGGTTGATGGTGTATTTGCCCGGGTGGGCGATCGCGTCCTGGATGTTGTCGTAGCTGAGATGAAAATCGCATCCGGAGTGCAGGCGCACCACATGGCCGGAGGCTTCCCCAAGCTCAGCCAGACGCTCTTCGACGATTTCCGGATCGAAGCGGTAGCTGGGGTTGGCGTGCGGCGTGGCCACCAGGTCGGTGGTGCCATGTTCGGCCGCCAGCCGCACCATGGCCACCGAATCCTCCAGAGTCCGCGCGCCGTCGTCGACCCCGTACAGCACGTGGCTGTGAATATCGATCAAACCTGATTTTAGCGTGATTGTCCCGGCGCAGGAATCTTCACCAGTTCGATACGCCGATTCTTCTTCCGCCCTTCCTCCGTCGCATTATCCCCGATCGGCCGGGTGTCTCCCATCCCATGCGGATCGAGGCGCGAGCGCTTAACCCCATTAGCCACCAGCCAGGCCACCACGGAGGAAGCGCGCGCCATCGATAAGCTCAGGCCGCCCGTCCGGTCGTCGTTGTGCGCTTCGACGCGCAGCCGCCAGCCGGGGTGATCCTTCAACATCGCGGCCACTTCCCCAAGGATTGCCCGCGACGATGCCGTCAGGTCGGCCCGGCCGCTCAGGAACTCGATGTCGAACACCGGCACGCGTCCATAGCGCTCGATCATTTCGGCAATCGCTTGCGCATCCGTCATGGATTCGAAATCCGGAGGCGCCGCATGGATCTCGGTCAGCGTGTAAAACCTCGACGCCGCGTCCACCGTCACAAACAAATCGTCCTTGCGCGCCGTCAGCGCCGCCTCCGCGTCCGAAAATTTGTAGGGGATTTCAAATCCCGCCGTCTTCAAGGCCGCGGCCGCCTCGCCGACAATGGCCCCGGGCGTGGTCCCCTCCCGGCACTCATACATCACCGAGCGGCTGCTTCCCTCAATCGACGTCGAGAGCGCATCGCCGTTTTCGTCTTCGTCGACCGGAACGTCGCGGCGATCCGCGTCCTTCTGGTCGCAATTGTCGATCCTGCACTCCAGCAGTTTGGGCAGTATTTTCGAATCCACGCAGGCCGCTTGGTCAGTCGCCAGCTTGGATTGGGCGCGCACAGCCCCGAGCGTGAGGAGGACCAGAAACAGAACGTAAGAAAAATGTTTCACGCCGCAGCTTTGATTTTACCAGGGAAATCAACCGCCGATCGAATACATCGGCCGCGGCGGCGCGACAAACCGCGACGTGTTGATCTCGTGCCCCAGCCATTTCGCGCGCACCGACCCGGCGATCGCCCCGGCGATTTCCTGCTCGGAGGCGTCGCGCCGAAGCAACGCGCGAATATCCGTCTCCTCGATCGCAAACAGGCAGTAGCGGAGCTGCCCGTCGGCGGTGATCCGCAGCCGGTTGCAGTTCAGGCAAAACGGACGGCTGACGGAAGCGATAAACCCGACCCGTCCAATCCCGTCCGCGAAGCGATATTCGGTCGCCGGTGCTCTCGGATCGCCTTCCGGAAGCCCCTCAAGCGGCCCGATCTCCCGCTCCAGCATCGCGATCATATCGTCGGCCAGCAGCACCCTCCCGCGCTCCCACAGCCCCTGCGCGTCGAGCGGCATGAACTCGATGTAGCGAATCTCAATCCCGCGCTCGCGCCCGAACCGCGCCATCGGCACGATATCCGGCTCGATCAGGTTCTTCACCGCCACCACGTTGATCTTGATCGGACCGAACCCCAGCCGCCGCGCCGTCTCAATCCCCTCCATCACCCGATCGAACTGGTCCCGCCGCGTAATCTGCCGGAACCGCTCCCGGTCGAGCGTATCGAGATGCACATTAATCCGCCGCAGCCCGGCGTCATATAACTCGGCCGCCTGTTCGGCCAGCAGCACTCCGTTGGTAGTCAGCGCCAGGTCCTCGATGCCCTCGATCGCCGCCAGCTTGCGGATCAGGGTCGAGACGTTTTTCCGCAACAGCGGCTCCCCGCCAGTCACCCGCAGCTTGCGCACGCCCAGCCGGGCGGCGATCGTTACAAACCGCTCGATCTCCTCAAAGCTAAGCAATTGTTCCCGGCCCTGAAATTTCACATCCGTCTCCGGCATGCAATAGAAGCACCGGATGTTGCAGCGGTCCGTGACGCTGATGCGCAGGCTGTCGTGAATCCGCCCGAACGTGTCGATCAATCGCGGCGTCGCCGGATCGGCAATTTCTGCGACAAGGGTATTAATTGCAGCCATGGAGAACCGGTATCTTCATTCTATCGTCAACGGCCACGCGCGTGCTCCATCTTAGCGAAGAGGATGATTTTTATGACAATGAACTTAAAACATTGGATTTTGGCCGCCGCACTGGGTATCGGTCTGGGCGGATTCGCCCTCGCCGACGACGCCAAGGATTATTCGAAGACCAAGCAATACCAGCAGGGCGTCCGCGAAGGTGGCTATGACCACGCGCATAACCTGGACCACAGCAAAAAGAGACACTTCAAGAAGGACGAAGACAACCAGGCCTACGAACAGGGCTACCAAAAGGGCTTCGTCGTCGCCGTTAAGTTGCCGTAGTTCAAATCACTGCCCGATCGAAATCGACAGCCCATCCTGGCTGCTCTCTCCGGCGATCTGCATAATTACTCCCACCAATGGCGGGAAGGTGAAGTTCTGTAGATTCGGATTCGACGCCAATAGAACAGCCGGATTCGGCACATAAACAGTAATCTGATACACGCTTCCCGGGAGTCCCGCCACCGGCCCCATAATCGCCGCGACTCCGTCGCAGAAAAATCCGTCGAGGTACACGTTCGCCGGGAACGCAGTCACCGCATACCCGCCCGTGAAGGACACCGGACCCACTCCCGTCGCGTAAATCGTTATCCTGTCGCCCGGCGCGGCAGGACTCGACGGAGAATTCAGTGTCCCGTCTTTATTCAAAATGTAGCCTTGGCCGGAGCCGCTCCCATCCGCCGAAAACAGGCCCGGCGAGGCCGTCGCCACCGGAACCAGCACCTCGTTCGACAGCGCGCCGCCCGACTGCACCTGAACCACCACCGCCGTCCCCGGCAGCATCGGAACCACCGCGGTAATCTGGGTCGCGCTCACCGAAATGGCCGGAACCGCCGCGGCGCCCATCATTAGTTGAGCCCCGCTCCCGAACCCCGCGCCGCGAACCACAATCGTCTCGCCCTCCGAAACCGGACCGTCCAGTGAACTCGCCGCATTCTCGATCGTATCGACGCGTAGCGCTGGAGGCGCGGCCACGGTCAGACTGTTCACGTAAACGTTGCTGAACGGATTCAAACCATCTGGACCGGTGGCGCCCCTTGCCGTTCCGCCGATCACAACGTTCCCGCTCGACCCGAGCGCGACGCCCTGGACGCCGAAGGCTTCCGTATCGCCGAGATAAGTCGAAAACAAAAGCGCGGAGAGATCGCCGGACAGCTCGCTTAGGAAACCAGCGCCGCCCCCGACCGGCCCAAACGCTTCAAACAGCGGAGTGCGCGTCGGCACACCGTACGGCTGGCCGCCGCCTCCCGCATAAACATTCCCCGCACCGTCGATCGCCAGTCCGCCGAAACCAGGACCATTCCATCCTCCAAAGTACGTCGCGGCGACAATATTTTGCAGCCCCGCATCCATTTTTACGATGGCCGACGCATTGCTGACCTGGTCGGGCAACACCGGCGGCCCCGGGCTGGTCTCGAAGGCTCCCGACGTCGGCTGAAACTGAGTCCCGTAAGTATCGCCCGCCACATACAGGCTGCCATCGCCTGCCAGCGCCATCGTCTCGATATCCACCATTGGCGTGCCCGTCGCCAGCAGCGACGATCCCGTGGCATTCATGTGATAAACAGTCCTCGCCTCATAATTCGCGCCCGAAGCCAGGTACGCGCTCGCATCGGAGCCGAGCGCCAGCAGCGTCCCCGCCGCGTTACTCACTCCCAGGTACGTTGAATAAACCAACGTCGAGGCCGCAGGATCGAACTTGGTGAGGAAGGCATCCGGCTCGAAGATAATCAAATTCGGCTTGGGGATCGCAAACCCGGTTGAAATCGAGGTACACCCGCAGACCGTTTGATAAGCTCCTGGCGTGGTCGGCAAACCTCCATTGGTCGACCCTGTCAAATAAACCGACCCCGCAGCATCCACCGCGATCGCAGCCGTGGAGGAATTGCCCGCCGGAAAATAAGTCGAGTAGCCCACCGACCCGTCCGGATTCAACTTGAACAGAAAATTGTAGGCCCCCTGCGACCAGTTCGGTGCATAGGTTCCCGTAGTGGTCGGGAAATCCCCCGACCCGTTCGTGCCCGTCACATAGACGTTCCCCGCGGCATCCACCGCCATCGCCGTTGCGCTATCGCCTCCGCTCCCGCCGAAGTAAGTCGCATAAACGACGTTGCCCGAAGGATCGAGCTTAGCAACGAAAACATTGCTCAAGCCGCTGTTCGGAATATAGACGTGACCGTTCGAGACCACCAGTCCCGTCACGTAAATCCCCGGCGGACCCACCGGCGTAAT
>JBEKOZ010000334.1:0-5846 GCA_049521275.1 Bryobacteraceae bacterium
GCATCCGGGCTGTCCTCGCGGCGCTCGACAATCCTCAAAACGACTTCCGCTCCATCCACGTCGCGGGCACTAACGGGAAAGGCTCCACCTGTGCCATGATCGAGGCCGGACTCCGCGCCTCTGGCATTCGCACCGGGCTCTTCACTTCACCCCATCTCATCGAGCCCACGGAGCGCATCGCGGTCGACGGCATGCCCGTAACTCCCCGCCAGTTCGAGCGCGCCTTCGATGCCGTGCATAAAGTTGCGGGCGAGCCGCACCCTACCTACTTCGAAACCGTCACCGCCATGGGTTTCTGGCTATTTCGAGAGCTGCGCGTCGAGATTGCGGTCGTCGAAACCGGCCTCGGCGGGCGTCTCGATGCAACCAACATATTGAATCCCGCCCTCACCGTAATCACCCCTATCGACTTCGACCACGAAGCGTACCTCGGCGGCACCATTGAAGCCATCGCCGCCGAAAAAGCCGGCATCCTCAAACCCGGCGTCCCCGCGATCTTCGCCCGCCAGCGTCCCGAGGCGCAAGCCGTGCTCGACCAGCGCGCCGCGGAGCTCAGAATTCCCGTAAAACGCACCTCGCAATTTGAAGTACGCGACTTGCACGTGACCGCGCGCGGCTCCGAATTCTCCGGCATCAAGTGCCCTCTCGCGGGCGAGCATCAAATCGAGAACGCCATCGCCGCCGCGCTTGCGCTCGAATCCCTCGGCGTATCTCCGAAGGGAATCGAACAAACCATCTGGCCCGGCCGCCTCGAACAGATCTCTCCCAACCCCGACATCATTCTCGACGGCGCGCACAACCCCGCCGGCGCCCGGGCCTTGGCCCGCTATCTCGAACGCTTCTACGCCGGACGGAAAATCTGGATGATCTTCGGCGCCATGCGCGACAAAGCTGTGGACGAAATCGCGGGCATCTTGTTTCCGCTCGCCTCGGAACTGGTCCTGACCGCGCCCCAAAACGCCCGCGCCCTGCGGCCCGAAGCCCTGCGCGAGCTCGCCGGGCGGGGAAGCGTCACAGCCGACATCCCCACCGCCCTCGAACTGGTCCGCGCCGGCGTTTCCGAAGACGACGCGGTGATCATCACCGGCTCTCTTTTCTTAGTGGGCGAAGCGCGCGCGCTTTCGTACAATAGACACTCATGGCCCTTTTCTGGAGCCTGGTCTTCGTAGACCCGCTCATCATCATGTCCACCTTCGTCTGCGGCCTGGTCAGCCTGGTGGCCTCGCCCTTCGACCCGAGCGGCCGGTTCATGATCAGAACCGCCCGCGTCTGGGCGCGCTCGCTGCTGGCGATCGCCGGCGTCCGCGTAAAGGTGGAAGGATTGGAAAAGCTGACCCCCGGCGCCAGCTACGTCTTCGCGTCGAATCACCTCAGCTACATGGATACGCCCGTCATCCTCACGCACATTCCCGCCGACTTTCGCTTCATGGCCAAAAGCGGGCTCTTTAAAATTCCCCTGCTCGGCACGCACCTGGGCCAGGCCGGACACATCCCCGTCCCCCGCCACGATCCCCGCGCCGCCGTCAAGACCATGACGCTGGCAGCCGACACCATCCGCGCGCGCAACATCTCCCTGCTGATTTTTCCCGAAGGAGGCCGCTCCCACGACGGCGTCCTTCAACCTTTCAAAGACGGCGCCGCCTACATCGCGATCAAAGCGGGAGTGCCCGTCATCCCCCTGGCCATCTCCGGCAGCCGCGAGATCCTGGCCATGCACTCGGCCACCTTTCATCGCGGCCAGGTGACTTTGCGCATCGGCGACCCCATCCCTACCGAGGGTTTGACCCGCAAATCCGTTACCGACTCGGCCCGGGAGCAGGTAGTGGCTATGTTGCACCGCTGAAGTGGTGGACTTCGGCCATTAATGAGCCTTCATCTACCTTATTTTCAATTATTTAAACCTTGGCACGCCACTTGCATTCTTCATTCGCGTAAGGAGGCAAATAAAATGAAAACGAAACTGATGGCAATGGCTTTGATGGCGGGCAGCACGATGTTCGCCGGAGTGCGGTTTGGGGTGGGCGTGGGAATCGGAGTGCCTGTTCCGGCACCGTTCGTGGTGGCCCAACCTCCGTGCCCGGGGCCCGGCTATGTCTGGACTAACGGCGTCTGGATCGCGCCGCATTATGGCCGGTATTGGGGCGGCGGACCACGCGTGGTCCGCGGATACGGGCGCGGATTCCGCCGGTAGTGCTGTTGGCGGCAGCCCACCTTGTGAGGCTTTTCGATAGTCGAGAAGAGCCGCCTGAAAGGGCGGCTGCCGCCAAAATTGGCGGCCCCACAAGGCGACGCGGCTGCCTCGTGGACTGCGGGCGTCGATACGAGTATCGACGCGGCACGCACGAGTGCGTGCGCCACTATTCAGTTGTCAAAGAACTTACACCCATACACTAAACCAGGGTTTTCGTGGCTGGCTCGGGTGAAGATGCTATGTTGTTGAAACTTATCGCGCCCCGATCTTCTCAATGGTGGTCTCCGCTGCGCGCGACAGGCTGATCGCTGGGATCAAGCCGAAACCTCGGCCTGCCGCTGAGACTTTTCCTGTTTCTCTCTCCTGAATTTCGCGCAGTTTGGGAATATCCGTCTTGTCGCCCATTACGCCGATTACGCGCATCGCTGCCAGTTTGTCTGAGACGTCTTTATTGGTTAACAGGGCGCGCGCGGTTTCGAGCACTCGGGGATCGTGGAAGGTCATGGCGCGGTCCAAGGCCGACGTGCCCACTAACCCGCCAGCGCGGGCTAGCTCCAGCAAGTAGGGCAGCGCTACGGCGTCGCGATAATCGGCCAAGCCCTCCACCGCGTTGATCCCGACCAGCAACTGGGGATCGCGCGCGGCGGCCGTCAGGACTGGTAGCAGCTCCGGCTTTTCGAATCCTCCCAGTTCGCGCGCAGCCAGGGCGCGAATCTCGAAATTCGGATCGGCGAGGGCGTCTTTTAATTCTGCAATCGCGCCCGCCTTTCTGAGGTTCATTCCCGCGCAGGCGCGAACCTGCTGGTCTTCTAGCGCCTTGCGCATCGTGCGGATCACTTCAGGCTCGGTCGATCCGCGCAGCTCGAAGCAGGCGTTATTTCGCTGCGCGACGCTCAAGCTCGGGTCCATCATGCGAGCTAACAACGATAGAGACAAAACGATTTGCATAATGTTTCCTATATTCCTCGGCTTCCTTGGTTTTTCCGTTGGCAATCGCGATCCGCTCTGCGTGATAGAAAAATGCCGGCTCGGGCGTGCCCATTTTTAACGCCTTCGCCATGGCCTGATCGGCTTCGGCGAATTTCTTGTTCTTATAGAGCGCCCATGCCAGCGCGTCGTAGCTGTAGATGTCCTTGCGCACATCCAGCTCCGCCGTGGCCAGTTCGAGCGCGCGCTCCACGTGCCAGTCATGATCGGCGAAGATCAGCGCTACGTTACGATTGGTCACCTCGCCGTTGCTCTTATTGATGCGATCGATCACGTCGATGGTATCGAGCTGCTTCTGGGCGTTCTTGGCGTCTTTTTGGATAGTGTAGAGATCGTACAGGGCCGCGGCGTAATCGGGCAGAGGCGTCGACGCCTGCGCCTTCTCATAACTTGCAATTGCGGCTTTATACTCGCCCTTCGCCGCCTGCGCGCGTCCCATTCCGGCGTAGCCGGGATGATAGCCGGGGAACTCGCGGACGGACGCGGCGTAGGCTTTCTCCGCTTCCTCCGGCTGGCCATTTTTCAGATACAAATGCCCAAGCTCGACCAGGCACCAGGCCTTGTTTTCGGGTCCGCCGCCGGCATTGATTGCCCGTTGCATGATGTCGATCGCGCCAGGCATATCCCCGGTGAGGAAGCGGAACCACGCGGCGCGGTTGTAGCTGGCGAGGTCCGGCCGCAGGATCACCATCTTCTGATAGGCCTCCGCCGCGCCGTCGTAATCGCCCATCTCTAGCAAGGCGTCTCCCAGCGTTCCCCAATTCCAGGGATCGTTTGGCGAGAGGTTCATCAACTGGCGCGAATATTCCGCGACTTGTTTAAAATGGTGGCGCTCCAGTTCGATTTCGCTGCGCAGACGCAGCGCTTCGTAGTTCTGGCTGTCGGCCGAAATCACGTTGCCGACGATCTGCGCGGCCCGCTCCAGATAACTGAAGTCGGTGGTCTCGCGCATTTTCTGGATGTAGGACCCGGCCAGCAGATTCTGATAGTGCAGATTCTCCGGCTTGGTCTGAATCATGGCGCCGTACATGGCAATGCGGTCGTCGGTTTTGAGGCGCGCGGCCTGTTCGGTGAACATCCGCTCGGCCAGGGCCGACGCGGTGGGGTCCGTGACACCGCCGTTCTGCCCGAAGGCAGAACCGGCGGCGGCGAACACCACGAGCACAAGGAAATTCGTGTGTCGCATAGTGTTTTATTGGCCTGTGGGAGTCCCGTTGCCATTCGTTCCGTTCTGCTGGCTATGCAGGTAGCCGGCATGCGGAGGCGCGTGGAAGGGGAAAACAGCCTGCGTGGGAACGTCGTTTTCATTGACGCCATCCCCCAGCGGCGGAGCGTTGGTGAAGCCGGGCACCAGAACGCCGGCCAGCGCGCGGAATCCGATATCGACCACGTCGTCGTTGGGACGGCGTCCACCGAACGGCCAACCGGCGTTGTCGCCACCGAGCGGACCCAGGCGGTTCTGGCTGGCGAGCGGCGTCGGCGCGATGGTCAGATCGATGCGCGTGATATCCGGCACGTACACGCCCAGCAAATCAGTGCGAGGCGCGGGCGGCACGGGCACGCCGTAAACGCCATTCAGGATTCCCGTCGCGAAGAACGGATTGCCGATGAATTGCGCAAACTGCTGGTCCAAAGCGGGAAAGCTGCGATTCCAATAATCCTTCATGGGAAGAGGAATCAGAGCCTCGACCGTGAGCGGGTTGCCCACGCGATCGACCTGAACATAGTCGCCGTAGTTCAGCGGATCGCTGGGGCTCGGGCGGATAGTCACGATCTGCCGCAGCGTGGTGGCCCAACCGGCGATGTGCGCGTTGGGATCGGTGGTGGCTGTGGGCATGGACCCGTTGGCCGTCGCCATGGTGATCGGCATTTCAACGGCAATCAGGCTGATGTTATAGCCCGCGAATCCGTCCACCGCGTTGGGATACGCCGCGCCCGTTCCCGTATCCGCGCTGCCGCTCAGAACCGGAGCGGGCGTGCGGAAATTGAGGTAATCGAACGTTGCGCCGGAATCGAAGAAGAACGCGTCATCGCGCGGACCGGCAAAAACGCGCATGCCGTTCGCGAGCGTGAACACGCTGGGCTGGCCCAGAGTCGCCTCATACATCGGAGTCGACTTGGGACCTTGATTCGGCGGAGCCACCGACAGAGCATGACCGTTCACATCCGTGTAGTAATAATTCGTCACGCCGGTATCGAGGAACCGCACCACGACCACGTAGGTTTGGTACAGCAGAATTCCCGTGCTGTCGATGGACGTGATGGGTCCAAGATAGCTGAGGAAGGTGGAGTTGGAGCGGAGCTGGGTATTGAAAACCAGATCGACTTGAATGTCGGGGTTTCCGTCCAGGCCGCGTTGATTGTTGATGTTAAAGCGATACAAAACGCTGTCCGAGAACTTGTAGTAACTCGGTCCCTGATCGGGATTCTGGAAGCCCTGAACGCTCATGCTCATCACAAGATTGTTCGACTTGCCTTGCTCATAACTTCGGAAAATGTAGAAGTCATTGAGGTTGGCTGTCTGGTCTTCCAGCAGCAGCGGTCCATTGCGATGGCTGGCCGCGAATGCGGGATGGGTCCCGCATAACGCCAGACAGGCTGCAACGACGCTAATTTGCCAACTGCGAAGTTTCATTTACGCCTCCTTGAAGGGGATATTGCTCGCAGA
>JBEKOZ010000335.1:0-6219 GCA_049521275.1 Bryobacteraceae bacterium
GAACTGGGTACCCGCCTTGATCGGATTCCTGATCGGCGTCTATTTCCTGTTCGCCATCCGCGTGGTCAAGCAATGGGAAAAAGTCGCCGTCCTGCGCTTCGGCCGTTATATCGGTTTGCGCGAGCCCGGCATGTTCCTCATGATCCCCATCGTCGATACCCTGAGCCCCGTGGTCGACCAGCGTGTCCGCGTAACCAGCGTCAGCGCCGAATCCACGCTCACCCGCGACACCGTCCCGGTCAACGTCGACGCCATCGTCTTCTGGGTGGTCTGGAACGCCGAGAAATCCATCCTCGAAGTGCAGAATTTCGTCGACGCGATCACCCTCAGCGCGCAGACAGCTCTGCGTGAATCCATCGGCCGCCATCAGCTCGCGCAGATGATCACGGAGCGCGAATCCATGGGCCGCGAACTGCAAAAGCTCCTAGACGAAAAAACCAACCCCTGGGGCATCACCGTCCAGTCGGTCGAAATCCGCGACGTCACCATCCCCCAAGCCCTGCAGGACGCCATGTCCCGCCAGGCCCAGGCCGAGCGCGAACGGCAAGCCCGCCTGATCCTCGGCGACGCCGAAGCGCAAGTCTCCGAAAAGTTCGCCAAAGCGGCGGAAATCTACGCCGAAAACCCGGTCGCCCTGCACCTGCGCGCCATGAATATGCTGTACGAAGCAATCAAGGAAAAAGGCGCCATGGTAATCGTCCCCTCAACCGCGGTAGAAACCATGGGCCTGGGCGGCATGCTGGCCACAACGTCATTAGCCGCTGATAAACGCGGATGAACGCTGATTCAGAACGGCGGCTAATATTATTCTTTTGAGGAGTCCCTATGCCCTACACCCTCCGCACTTTGCTCCGCGCCCCCGGCTTCACCCTGGCAGCCGTCCTTACCCTGGCCCTGGGAATCGGCGCGAACACCGCCATCTTCTCCGTAGTCGACGCCGTGCTCCTCCGCCCCCTGCCCTATCCCGACGCCGACCGTCTGGTCATGGTCTGGAACCAGCTCACCAAGCTCGGCCTCAACCGCCTCAATCCCGAGTACCGCACCGCCGAAGCCTATCGCAAGCTCGATAACATCTTCGAATCGACCGGCGGCTTCCTGATCCTCGACCGCATCCTCACCGGAGACTCCGGAGCCGAGCGCGTTCCCTCCATGATGGCCAGCGGCGAGGTCTTTCCCATGCTCGCGCCCCATGCATCCCTCGGCCGCATCTTCACGCCCGAAGAATATCGCGCCAACGCCGAACCCGTCGCCGTCGTCAGCCATTCGCTCTTTATGAAGCGCTTCGGTGGCGACCCATCCGTCATCGGAAAATCGATCAATCTCGATGGCGTGGCCCATCGCGTAGTCGGCGTCATGTCCCCTTCCTTCGAGTTCAGCCTGCGCATTACCGGCATCGACATCTGGACGCCCCGCTCCCTCGACAATCCCAAGAACTGGGGCAACACCACGCGCATGATCGCCAAGCTTCGTCCCGGCGTCTCGCTCGCCGCCGCGCAATCCGCTCTGGACGCCGCCGCGAAACACGTCGACGAAACCGAGCATCCCTATACTGGCCCACATGGCGAAGACGCCGGCTATCGCGTCCAGGTGATCACCCTCCGTGAACAGTTGCTGGGCGATTACCGTACCGTCACCTGGATCCTCCTTTGCGCTGTCGCCGCCGTCCTGCTGATCGCCTGCGTCAACGTCGCGAATCTCCTGCTGGTCCGCGCCGTCTCGCGCGAAAAAGAAACTACCATCATGCGCGCCCTGGGAGCCACCGGAGCCAGATTGATGGCGCAATGGATGACCGAATCCGCGGTGCTCGCGCTACTCGGCGGAATCCTCGGCTCCGTTGCCGCCGTATGGGCCGTAAAGATTCTCGTCCGGCTCAGCGCTTCCGCGCTGCCTTCTGAAGTCACCGTCGACAGACGCGCGCTGCTCTTCACTCTGGCTGTTTCCTGCGTAGTCTGCCTTCTGTTCGGACTCGCCCCAGCCTTGGCATCGGCGCGCATGACCTGGGGAACCCGCGGAACCACCCGCCAGAGCCGCCGCGCCGCATCCTCGCTCATCACCATCGAAGTGGCGCTCGCCGTGATGCTGATGATCAGCTCCGGATTGCTGCTCAAGAGTTTTAACCGCCTGCGCCATGTCGACCCCGGCTTCAACCCCGTCCATCTGCTCACCATGCAGGTGCAATTCCCTCCCACGCGGCCGATTGCAAGAGTCCGCGCGAACGCCTTTTACACCGAACTGCGGGAAAGGCTCGCTCAACTGCCCGGCGTCATCAGCGCGACCCAGGGAATGCTGCCCGTCAGAGGCGGCGGCGCGAATGCCAGCGGAGGCGATCCGTTCATGATCAAGGGCCGCGCCTACGACTCCTCCGGACCCGTAGGCCAGTTCGCCAACCTCACCGGCATCGGCCCCGATTATTTCCGCACCTTCGAAATTCCCCTGCGCGCCGGTCGCTTGTTCACGCGAGGCGATTACGCGACCCAGCCTCCCGCCGCCGTCATCGTCAATGAAGCGCTGGCTCGCGCATTTTTCCCTCAAGGCGCCATCGGCCAAGCGATCGGGCTGCCCAAGCTCTGCACCGATTCGAGCTGCGACTTCGACTGGTCCACCATCGTCGGCATAGCGGCGGATGTAAAGACAGCCGCTCTCGATCGAGCCGCAATACCGCAGATCTACCTGCCTTTTCCAGGTGGCAGCAGCGTGATCTTGCGGACCGCCGGCGAACCGATGGCGCTGGCTCGTGAAGCAGCCGCGCTGGTTCGCTCCATGGACCCGGACATGCCCGTCTTCGACGTCCAGACGATGGAGGACCGCATCTCCGAATCAATCGGCCAGCCGCGATTCGAAACCGCCATCGTAGGATTCTTCGCCGCCGCCGCGCTCTTCTTGGCAGCCATCGGAATCTTCGGCGTAGTCGCGCATTCGACCGCCCAGCGCACCCAGGAAATCGCCATCCGCATGGCGCTCGGCGCGGACGCCCCGCGAGTCATCGAAACCGTCATCTTGGACGGCCTGCGTCCCGTGGTGCTAGGAGTGCTGCTAGGCCTCGCCGGAGCGCTAGCCATGAGCCGCATCCTGTCCAGCGTGCTCTTCAACGTAGCAGCAACAGACCCCACCATCTTCCTCCTATCCGCCCTGCTCCTGACCCTGGTAGCCCTAGCCGCATGCCTTGGCCCAGCCCGTCGCGCAACCCAAGTAGACCCCATGATCGCCCTCCGCGCCGAATAACATGCCCTAAAAACAACCGCCCTTTAAAGCCCCGCAAGCGCCTTTATGGAGCCGCGACCTGCGGGAGCGGTCTTTGGCCACATCCCGGCGCTTCCGAGCCGCGACCACAGGGAGCGGTTTGTTCCCCGCCAGAGTAGAATAATAATGTTGACGCCCACAACCGCCACGTTCGACGAATCCGAACTCGTAGCCAGAGCCAAAGCCGGAGATGCGCAGGCATTCACGGAACTGGTCAATCACTACGAACGCAAAATCTACCGCCTCGCCAAACACATCACCCAGAACGACGAGGATGCCGAGGACGTGCTCCAGGAGGCCTTTCTAAAGGCCTACGAGCACCTCGACGGCTTCAAAGGCGATTCCAAATTCTACACCTGGATCGTCCGCATCGCCGTCAACGAAGCCCTCATGAAGCTTCGCAAAAGGAAAGGCGACCGCACCGTTTCGCTCGACGAACCGGTCGAAACGGGCGAAGAAACGGTGCAACGGGAAATCGCCGTCTGGGAAGACAATCCCGAGCAGCGCTATTCGCGGGAAGAGATGAGGGAAATCCTCGATCAGGCTGTCGAAACTCTCAAGCCTGATTTCCGCACCGTTTTCATGCTTCGTGACATCGAAGAACTGAGCACCGAGGAGACTGCCGAAACTCTCGGGATCTCAATACCGGCGGTGAAGAGCAGGCTCTTGCGGGCCCGTTTGGCGCTGCGCGAAAAATTAACCCGTCAGTTCCGGCGGAAGGGGGAAGACGTCTTTGCTCACCTGTAAGCAGTTCCTTCAGGAGCTGAACGATTACCTGGATCCGAGCACCGATCCAGCGATGAAGTGCCATTTGGAAAAGCACGTCAATGAATGTCCAAACTGCTTCGTCCTCGTCGACACAACTAAGAAGACGATGCAGATCTATAAAGGTCTCGAACCGCAATCCATTCCAGAAAGCGTGAAAGCACGACTCTGGAAAGCGCTCGAAAAGAAAATGGCGGCGCGCAAAGCGCAGGCCTAGTCTCAGTGAGTTCCCTCGACCACTGGCATTTCAACAAATCGCACATCCGCCGCTTCCGCCGTTTTCACGTGCAAAGGCGCCAAAACAAACGTATCCGCAAACGTCTCCGCCACGACGGTTGATTCCGCTAACTTCTGCCAGCCGCGAGAGTTGCGGCCCTTCGTATAAGTCAGGTAGAGCCGCTCCGCGGCGCGGGTCATGGCGACATAAAACAGCCGGTTTTCCTCGTCTTTCTTTTCTTTCTTAACGGGTTGCGATTCTCCCGTAGCCGGATTGCGCCACTTCAGGCCGGGGGCGCTGTTCTCAGTGCCGCGGTGGAGGGCGCTGACGAAAACGACCTTGAATTCCAAACCTTTCGCCGCGTGGATCGACATTAGTTGCACCACCTTACCGGCTTCAGGCGGAGGCGCCTCCGGTTCCGAAAGGCATTCTAGGTCATCGAGAACCTCGGCCAGAGGACGGTGATCGCCGCGCAGGTAGGAAAACAATTTATCGACGTTCGCGCGGGCGCGGGGCGAGAGGTTTTCATCGATCGGAAGCAGGCGGTCGGGAGAAACGAAACCGGCTAGCTTGCGAAGATGGCCGAAGCGGGATTGAAAAAACTTTTGTCTATCGATGCGGAAAATTTCTTCGTCGGTGAGGCCGACCAGAGGGCTGCGGAGAACGCCGACCAGGGCGATTTCGTCGAGGGGATTTACCAGCGCTCCGAGAAACGCGAGCAGATCGCGGATTTCGCGGGCGTCCAAGAACGTCCGGCCGCCGGTGGTGACGAAAGGGATCCCGAAAGAATCGAGCGCGCGGGTGAAGGGCTCAAGCGAACTGAGAGTGCGGACTAAAATGGCGATGTCCTGGTACTCGCATTCACCCGAGTCGACTAATTGGCGGATACGATCGGCGACGAGCGAGGCTTCGACGTCCGCGGATGCGCCAACCAGGCGTTCGACGATCGGGCCGGTGACTTCGGGAAATTTCTTGACCGCGATAAGAGGTCGCGGCTCGATTCCTGGCTGGCCGTCCAGCATATGGGAGACGGCGTCCAGAATGGCTTGCCGGCTGCGATGATTTTCGCGCAGGTCGTCGATGATGGCGCCGGAGGCCCGGAGACGGTCGCGATACTCCTCGAACACGGAGGGATCGGCGTGGCGGAATCCGTAGATGGATTGATTGATGTCGCCGACGGCGAAAAAAGCATCGGGGGTGCGAATGAGGTTGAGCAGCCGCCATTGCAGGCGATTGGTGTCCTGCAATTCGTCCATGAGGATCTGATCGAAGCGGGCGCGCGTGGTTTCGCGGATGGCGTAGTCGGAGTCGAGCAGGCGCACGGCCTCCTCTTCCAGATCGGCGAAGTCGAGGGCGGATCGATCGCGCTTCTTTTGGCGATAGCCGCGGTCGAGGCGGGCTAGGGCTTCGCGTAGCAATCCGCGCAGGTCCGCATTCCAGGTTTCGATCCATTGCGCCAATAGGGCGGGGAGAAATTCGTTCTTCAAAGCCCTGGCGGAATCCGCTCGCGATTTCCCGACGCGGCCCAGGTGGGCTTTGAAGCTGCCGGCGAGGGCGAAGTGCTCGATCGACAGAGACGGCGGGAGCGCCAGGAAATCAGCGGCCCAGGCGAGCCGGGTTCGCCTCGAACGTCGAGAACGCCGCGGGCCAGACGGCGGGCTTCGGGCCAGAGGTCAGCGGGCTCTTCGGTTGGAAAGGCCTCTAGCCCGGAGATGCGCGTGGATTCGTAGAGGTCAAGAAGGCTTTGGGCGAGGTCGGGCTTGCGGCCGTCGTCATCTGTCGAAAGGTCCAGCGCTTCCAAAAGACGGCGCATGTCCACTGGATTTTCTTCGAAGAGCTGATCGAGCGAGTCTTCCATGGACTCGCGGGCGAGGCGGCCGGCACGGTTTTGGTCGAGCACGGTGAAGCCGGGTGGGATGCCGGCTGCGACGGCGTTTTCCTGCAACAGGCGCGCGCAGAAGCCGTCGATGGTGGAGACCCAGGCTGGTTCCACTTGA
>JBEKOZ010000336.1:0-5833 GCA_049521275.1 Bryobacteraceae bacterium
TAATCTTGTTGGCGCCCGCGGCGGTGAGAACCACCGTGAATTCGGTCTTCTCCTCCACCGGAGCCGCTGCCGCCGCGCCGCCCGCTGCCGGAGCCGCCACGGTCGCTGCCGCGGCCGAAACGCCCAACTTTTCCTCCAGCAACTTGACGAGCTGTGATGCCTCGAGGAGCGTCAGCCCTTGAATCTGTTCCGCAATCGCGTTGATGTCTGCCATTTCCCTTATCCTTTAGTTCTAACTAGCTCGAAAACTTGTTTTCTTTCACACCCTGGTCCACCACCACGGCCAGGTTCCGGCCCACTCCGCCGATCGCCGAGACCAGCCGCTGAGCCGGCGCCTGGATCAGATACAGCAGTTTCGCGTAAATCTCTTCTTTCGGAGGCAGGCTCGCCAGCGCCTGAATGCCGGTGACGTCCACCACGCGGCCTTCGACGATCCCGGCCTTGAACGTAAAGCTCGGGTTCGCCTTGGCATAAGTCGTCAGCGCTTTCGCCAGCGCCACCGGATCGCCCGAGGTGTAGGCGACCGAACACATGCCCTTCAGATCCTTCAACAGGTCCCCGGCGGGAATCCCTTCCCCAGCCTTCTCGGCGATGCGATTCTTGATCACCTTATAGTTCGCGCCCGCGCCGCGAATCGTCTTGCGCAGCTCAAAATCCTGACCGACCGTCAGTTTCTCGAAGCCCGTCAGGAACACGTTCTGCGCCTTGGCAAGCTTCTCGCGCAGCGCTTCCATGTCCTTTTGTTTTTCAGATTTCTTTTTCATGTTGAGACCCTATACAGCCTTCCCGTTGTACGGAGCAACGTCCAAAGCAACACCCGGGCCCATGGTGGAACAAACCGTGACGCTCTGCACGTACTTGCCTTTGGCCGCCGAAGGCTTGGCCTTGACCACGGCGTTCAGCAGGGCGTTCGCGTTCTCCACCAGCTTCAGGGCGTCGAAACTTACTTTGCCGAAAGGGACGTGAACGACGCCGGTCTTGTCGACGCGAAATTCCACCTTACCGGCCTTCACTTCTTTCACCGCATTGGCGACATCCGTGGTCACCGTGCCCGTTTTGGGATTCGGCATCAATCCGCGCGGTCCCAGAATTTTGCCGAGTTTGCCTACGCCGCGCATCATGTCCGGGGTGGCGATGACGGCGTCGAAATCGGTCCAGTTCTCGTTCTGGATCTTGGCCACCATATCGTCGCCGCCCACCAGATCGGCGCCGGCTTCCTGCGCCTCGCGGATCTTGTCGCCGGAGGCGATGACCAGAACTTTTTTCGATTTACCCAGTCCGTTCGGCAGCACCACGGTGCCGCGCACCATCTGGTCGGCGTGCTTCGGATCGACGCCCAGCCTCAAATGCAGCTCGACGGTTTCGTCGAACTTGGCGAACTTGATTTTTTTGACGAGAGGAACTGCTTCATCGAGGGCGTAGGGTTTGCTCTCGACCTGCTTTAACGCAGCGGAATACTTCTTACCTGTTTTGCGGCTCATGTTGTGTATGGTCCAAACGGCCCGAGTCTACCGACCCGATGCCTCCCAAGGGAATACGAACTTCTAAGGTAACAAACTTGCTACGACGATGCAAGTGGGGTCCGCCGGGGACGGAACGCCCAGCACCAGATGACCATGCAGGCGACGAAAGTCACGTTCATGAAGACGTCGGGCAGCCACAGCCAGTCCTGAGTCACGAAGCCGCGAACTCCATAGGAAATGGCAGCTCCGGTAACGGCGACGCCCAAGCCCGCCGAAACCGCTAATAACTGCGGGTCGCGCCGCCGATTGCCAACCAGCGCCGACCACAACCCCAGGTTCAGAATGGCCGCGCCGAAGCTCAACAGCTGGCTGGTGTGATTGAACCACGGGGTTGCTTTAAAAAAGGGTCCCTTGAAGACCAGAAAGGGAAGCGCCAGGACGATGACACACACTACCGCCAGCAGTTTTCCCATCGCCGCCCGCAGAGGACTGTCGCCTAAAGCCCTGTAAGTGAAGGTGATCACCATCAGGAACAGGAGCAGATTGAGGACAATCTCGTCCGTCCAGTAGATCCTCTTGTAAGCGTTGGTCCTTATAAAATGGTATTCGAGAGCCGTAAGGGCAAGCTGGATGACACAATAAGCAAGAACCAGGGGATATTTACGGAAAGGGCCTCTAAGCAGCAGAACGATCAGGAATAACTGAAGGAGAATGCCAATCCAGGCGAGGGAGTCGAAAATGGGCTGGGTTGACATTACCGGGCTCCAGAAAGCAAATTCTGTCGCCCGGCGCCGTCAAAAACGATTAAACCAAACCTGCTAAGCTCTTGCCACGAAAGAAGATCCAGGAGGCGGCAAAGCTGCGGGGTCGTCCGGCGGCGGATTGGGACCGTGCGCCAGGAGCGAAGACCCAGGAGGCGGCAGCGCTGCCGGATCGTCCGGCGGCGGATTAGGCCCGTGCGCCAACATTGGGTTAGAGAAGCCATACGATGCTGCCCCTGCAAGAAGAACAAGAGCAATTAAACAGAAAATTGTAGCACGAAGAGCGGAAGAGCCGAGTAATGTCTTCATTTAAATCACCTAAAGCCGAGAATCTACTTAGTACACCAGTCGAGATAGAGCTAAGATCAACGCCTTATCTTAGCTGAAGGACCAAGGTGCTAGGGCCTAGGATTTTTCCTAGTGCTAAAAAAGTACTAGTGTAGGGTTGCCGGAAAGGCGTCGTTATGCATCCCCTCCCTGACGGTTGGGGTTCGGTGTTAGCGAATGAGGGGGACGAGAAAAAAGGATGTTTTCGGAGGGTCAGACCGCGCGGCGGATTCCGTGGTAGACCAGCAACACGAGGAGGGCTCCGCCAACGGCGATGCCGATGCTGTAGAAATTCAGCTCGGAAAAGCCCGCAAGACCGAAGAAACCCGCCAGCCATCCTCCAACGACCGCTCCGACGATGCCGAGAACGATGTCCATGATCAAGCCTTGGCCGCTCTTATTTACCAGAGTGCTGCCGATAAAACCCGCAAACAACCCGAGAATGACCCATGCCAGATATGACATTCCCGCGATTATATTCGATATCCGGCGATTTGGGAAGTCATTCAAGCGCATATTGTCCTGGAACTTTTCGACCGATAGATGGACATGGAAATGCCGCTTCCCCTGGTACTGGTCTTCGTGTTTGCGATCGTCGTCGGGTATTTCGCGGGCAGGATCCGGAGCATTTTGGGCGATCACCAGAGGTAGTCTTTGGCCTCGGCGCGACGCTCGTAGCTGTCCAATACGTGAACGACACGCAGACGCTTTACCTTTGTGGGCGAGAGCGCGCCGATGGGGACGTAGAGGATCTTTCTCCCCAGATGAGCGGCGATCGAACGGAAGATCGAGCGCGGGGGCTTCGATGCCACGTAAACGACGAATCTTTCGACGGAGTAATCCAGGGCGGCCATGAGCAGGCGCTCGGGTTTCGATTCGGCGAACTGATAGTCGTCGTCGGACCAGACGTCGAACAGGCGGCGCGGGGGAAGGGTCATCAGCAGGCCTCCATATTCGGCGCGGCCGATGCCGGGGCCGACGATGTTTTCGAACGGAAAAGTGGAATAAAAGGCCATGTCCGATTCGTTCTGATGCTCGCCGAGCCAGGTGGTGAGGTATTGATAGCGGTCGTCGCGATCCTCGTCGAAAATGAGAACCACGGCGCCGACTTCGCCGGCTAAGCGATCGGCTTGGCGAACGTAGATTTTCCGGTGGTGCCAGTTGCGAATGGTCTCCCGCAGGTCGATGCCGTCGAGCAGGGAGGTGGTGAAGGGCTCGACGCGGACGCGCTCCTCGGAGAGCATGGCTTTCGCCTTTCTCTTCAAAAAACGGCCGTACTCCTCTATCAAAAGGTCCTCGGGCGGGTAGGAGCAGATCGCGTCTCCGGTGGTCTGGCGGGCCCATTCGCCCGGAGTTTTTTCGCGCTTTCGGGGCTTAATACCGGTGGGTTTGAGGCGCTGCTTGGGGCGGGGAAGACGGCGGCGGATACGCAGGCGCTTAGTGTTGATCCAGATTTCAGACGCTGACAGGCGAACGGTTTCGAGGTCGGAGTGCTCCTGCTGGGCGAGGTAACGGTTGGCCATCTGCCAGACTTCCCAACCATAGTTATCGTCGACGACCGAGCGGGCGGCGACGGCCAGGTCGTAGGCGTTGGCGATCAGATCGCCGGACATGTGGGCGAGATTGCGAGTGTAGCGGGCGATCAGGCGGCGTTGCCAGTGGGCGACTTTCTCTCCCGTCGACTCCTCGTATTTTTTCTCGGCTTCGCGCATCAGGGCCAGTTGGACTTTGGGGCGATCGAGGCGGTCTTCTTCCTGAAAATCGAGGCGGGAGAATTCGTAGCGCTCCTGTAAATAAGGATATTCGACGGTGATCTCGGCGAGGCAGTCGGGATGAGGGTTCAATAGTTGCACGTCGAAATGTTTGGGGTGCGGAGACGGCGGATCCTGCGGCGACTCCATGGCGTCGAGCAACGGGTCCAGCAGGTTGAGTGAGACAACGACCACGACGCTTGCCGATGGGTCGGCTCCTTGCAGCTTCCAGGCCATGGCGTTGGCGTGCCCGGTGACGTCTTCGTTGCGGGGCTGAGGCCAGACGCGATAGGCCTCGATGTATTTTTCGAGACCGATGCGGCGGACTGCGTAAGTGTCGGGATAAGTATCGGGGAGATGCGGCCGGTCGGCGGAATCGGGTTCAAGGAACAGGATTTCGGAGCCGAGTTCGTGAGCGGTGCGGAGAGCTTCGGTGAACGGATCGGCCGGCTCGACCGGGACATAGAGCGCGGGATTTTCCTCGTCCTTTGTGTCGGGAATATACAGAATTACCGACATTTCCGGGAGGCGGTCCAAGGCTCGCTTGTAGAACTCGGATAAAAAACCGGGTAATTCGACGGCTACGATCGGGGGTTTATCGGCTAATAGGACGCGGCGCAGCTCGGCGGCGAATTCGACGCGGCCGGGGACCACCGGAAAGTAGCGGAAGCGGCCTCGCTGGAGACTGCCAATCTCAGCTTCGAGAGACATACCGCAGGGCCTCTTCGCCGAGGGTTTGCACGATCGCGGTGCGGAGAATTTCGGGGTCGACCGCGACGCCGGCCTGCAGCGCCAGCTTCATGGCGAAACGGGCTATGTTGACGCCGTCGCGGGCGGTGTAACGCTCGTCGGCGGTATGGGCCTGCTGGAGGAAGTCCGTCACATAATTGAGAATATGGTCGTCGCCAAACGGCAGATTCTCTTTTAAAATGGCGAATTCCTCGTGGCGCTCCGGGAAGTCGATGAGGATTTGCGGCTGCAGGCGGGAGTGGATGTATTCGGGCAGATCGAAGGTGGACGCGTCGTCGTTCATGGTCGCGACCAGGCGGAAGAGGGGGTGCGCTTTGATCTTGATTCCGGCGACGATCGACTCGACGTAGCGCCGGTTGTCGAGCAGAGGCGCGAGGCTGGCCCAGCTTTTCTCGCTCATGCGGTTGCCTTCGTCGAGAATCACGATTCCACCGCGGAGCATGGCTGTTACCAATGGAGACGCGACATAACGGAGCTTCGACTGGCCTTCGATCACGGGGGTGACCAGAAGGTCTTCAGGCCGGGTATCGACCGTGGATTGCAGGATATAGACTTCGCGGCCGAGGCGTTTTGCGGCGGCGTAGGCCAAAGTGGTCTTCCCGACGCCGGGCTTGCCCAGCAGGCGCGGATTCATAGGGAGGTCCTGCGGGTCCACCACCAGCCAGGCGGCCAGTAACTGGCGCATGACTTCGTCCTGGCCGACCCAGGTTACGGAAAGCTCATCGGGATGAGCGAGATGCAGGGAAACGCCATCGATCTCGACGATCATGTCTATCTAAAT
>JBEKOZ010000337.1:0-5825 GCA_049521275.1 Bryobacteraceae bacterium
GCCATCGCCACTGAAAACGCCGCCGCCTTCGAGGAGATCAACGAGCTTCGCCGCCACATGGAAGACGAAAAAGTTTATCTCGAGGAGGAAATCCGCAGCGAATACCGCTTCGATGAAATGGTCGGCTCCGGACCCGCTTTGCGCGGCGTGCTGCAACAGATCGAAACGGCCGCGCCCACCGATTCCTCGATTCTCATTCAGGGCGAAACCGGCACCGGCAAGGAGCTGGTGGCCCGCGCCATCCATCGCCTCAGCAGCCGCGCCAACGCCACCTTCGTGAAACTCAACTGCGCCGCCATACCCGCCGGCCTGATTGAAAGCGAGCTCCTCGGCCACGAAAAAGGCGCCTTCACCGGAGCCGTCGGCCTGCGCATCGGCCGTTTCGAGCTGGCCCATCGCGGAACCTTGTTCCTCGACGAGATCGGCGAGCTGCCGCTCGAAATGCAGCCGAAACTTCTCCGCGTATTACAGGACGGACAGTTCGAACGCCTGGGCGGCGCGCGCACGCTACAATCCGATTTTCGCCTGGTCGCCGCGACCAACCGCGATTTGCGCGCCATGGTGGCGCAACAACAATTTCGGGCCGATCTGTTTTACCGCGTCAACGTCTTCCCCATCATTGTTCCCGCACTGCGCGAGCGCCGCGAGGACATTCCCACCTTGGTCCGCTATTTTGTCCAGGAATTTTCGACCAGAATGCGCAAGAATATCGAGTCAATTCCCGCCGAAGTCATGGAAACTCTGGTGAATTATTCCTGGCCCGGAAATATTCGCGAACTGCGGAATATCATCGAGCGCTCGGTCATCCTCACCCCCGGCAAACGCCTCACCATCCCGACAGACGACCTGCACGAATCCCGTCCGGCCACCCCCCAACCCGTCTTGACCATGGACGATGCCGAGCGGCGGCATATTCTCGACGCCCTGGACGCCTCCAATTGGGTCGTCGGCGGACCCAGCGGGGCTGCGGCCATGCTGGGAATGAAGCGCAGCACCCTCCAATCCCGCATGCAGAAGCTCGGCGTCATGCGCCGATATGTCGGCACAAGGTGAAATATCGGCGCCCATAATTCGGCACTTTAACTTCCAAGTTATTGCAAACAAAATTCGGTCAGCCACTTGCAAAGCAATAGAGCAAGATGATGAAAGCGCAAGTGAGCTCGATTGGCGATCGCGTAACGTTGAAGGTCTGCGGCCGCCTGGCGGAAAGCTACGTCCCCGAACTGGAGAATTGCTGGCGCTCCGCTCGCGCCGATCACCCCGCTGGCAAAATTTTGGTGGATCTTCAGCACGTAACGTTCATCGATGATAAGGGACGCTCCTTGCTCGAGCGGATGCATCGGGATGGAGCCACCTTCGCCGGGTCCGGTCTGCTGACCCGGGCCATCATCGATAAAATCATTCACAATGAGGCATAAATGACTCCATTAAGGGCATTTTTGACATTATTAACCACGTTTTTACCGCTGTTGGCGCAATTTAACGGCAGTACTCCGTCGGGCGCAGCGACTCCGGCGCCGTTAAACCTGTCTCTCGACGACGCCATCGCCCGCGGCTTGAAAACCAATCTCGGCCTGCTGACCCGGGAAAATTCCTCGACCAGCGCGCGCGTCGACCGCATGCAGTTGCTGGCCGAGATGCTGCCCACGGTAACCGGCAACCTTTCGATGAGCGATAACCAGATCAGTCTCGCGACTTTCGGATTTCATTTTCCCGGTGTGCCCACCATCATCGGGCCGTTTCATTATCAGGACGCCGGCGCGAAAGCCGACATTCCCGTGTACGATGGGCGCACGCTCAACGCGTGGCGGTCGCGCAAGGAAAGCCAGCGTGCCGCGGATCTTTCCGTGAAGGACGCACGCGACCTGGTGGTGCAGGCGGTTGCGTCGGCGTATTTGCAGATCATCGCGACCTCGGCTCGCGTGGATTCGACGCGGGTGCAGGTGGAAACGGCGCAGGCCCTTTATGAACGCGCCCGGGACCAGCACCGCGCGGGCACCTCGCCCGCCATCGACGAACTTCGTTCTCAAGTCGAATTGAAAACCCAGCAGCAACAGCTTCTGGCGCTCCAGAACCAGGTGGCCAAGGATAAACTGTCGTTGGCCCGCGCCATCGGATTGCCCTCGGGGCAGGCCTTCGAAATCGCCGACAAGGCTCCGTACAAGCCGCTCGAGGGCCTTGCGCCCGCGGACGCGTTACAGCGCGCCTACGCGTCGCGCGCCGATTATCAGAGCGCGCAGTCGCAGGTGAAGGCCGCCGAACTTGCCCGCCGCTCCGTCTCCGCCGAGTGGCTGCCGACCGCCAGCGTCAGCACCAACTACGATCTGGTTGGCCAGACCCTCGCCGAATCGCACGGCACTTTCGGCATCACCGGCTCGATCAAGATGAACATTTTCGACGGCGGAAAACGCCGCGCGGACATTCTGGACGCCGATACCACCATCAAACAGCGGAAAGAAGAGCTCGCGAATCTCGAAGGACAAATCGATCAGGAAGTGCGCGCCGCCTTGCTCGACCTCAACTCCGCGGCCGACCAGGTGGTGGTCGCCCAAAGCAACGTCGACCTGGCGAACCAGACCCTGACGCAGGCCCGCGACCGCTTCGCCGCCGGCGTCACCGACAACATTGAAGTGGTGCAGGCGCAGGAATCGGTTTCGAACGCGCAGCAGAATCTGATCTCCAGCGTCTACGCGCACAACCTCGCCAAAGTGGCTCTGGCCCGGGCGATGGGCGCCACCGAAGCGAATCTGAAGACATTCATGGGAGGGCAATAATCATGGCTGAAGTGCAAGCGAATACTAAAAAGAACGTGCTCGGGCGAATTCTCGTCGTCATCGCGGTGCTGGTTCTGATCTCCGGCGGCTACCTGTTCTGGCTGCACCTGTCGAAGTTCGAATCGACCGACGATGCCGAAGTCGACGGCCAGGTCTACGCCATCAGTTCCCGCATCAACGGCCACGTGATCGACGTCAAGGTAGACGACGAACAGCAGGTCAAAGCGGGCGACGTTCTCGTCGTGCTCGACCCGAAGGATTACGAAGTCGCCGTAGCGAAGGCGCGCGCCGATCTGGCCGACGCCGTCGCTACCTATGAGAGCAGCCGCGGCGACGTGCCCATCACCTCGACCAACACCAAAAGCACGCTGACCACCGCCAACTCCGCGCGCCTCGATGCGAGCGCCGGCGTCTCCGGAGCGGAACGGCAGCAGGCAGCCGCGCGCGCCCGGCTCGCCACCGCGCAGGCCAACGTCCGCGTGGCGCAAGCGAATTTCACCAAGGCTTCGCAGGATGTGGATCGCTATAAACAGCTCGTGTCGAAGGACGAAATTTCGAAGCAGCAGTATGACCAGGCCGTCGCCGCGATGGAAGCCGCCCGCGCCACGCTCGACGCCCAGAACGGATTGGTCAACGAGGCGACTCAGAATATTTCCGTCGCCGAGAAAAATGTCGAGCAGGCGCAAACCCGCGTGGAGCAGGCCAACGCGCAGATCCAGGCCGCGCTCACCGGACCGGACCAGGTGAAGGTCACGCAGGCCAAAGCGCAGTCCGCCGCCGCCAAGGTCGAGGAGCAGAAAGCACTGCTCGATCAAGCCGAGTTGAACGTGCAGTACACCACCATCGTCGCGCCCATCGACGGAGTGGTCGGCAAGAAAAACGTGGCCATCGGGCAGAACGTTTCCACCGGCCAGGAATTGATGGCCGTCGTGCCGCTCGAAGGCCTGTGGGTAACGGCGAATTTCAAAGAGACGCAGCTGGAAAAAATGCGCATCGGGCAGACGGTGAAGATCAAAGTGGACGCCTACGATCGCGAATACACCGGAAAAGTGCTGCGCATCGCCGGCGCCAGCGGCGCGCGTTTCAGCCTGCTGCCGCCCGAAAACGCCACCGGGAATTACGTCAAAGTGGTGCAGCGGATCCCGGTGCGCATCGCCCTCGATCCGGGCCAGGATGGCGACCACCTGCTGCGTCAGGGCATGTCGGTCACGCCCACGGTGCAGCTTCAATAAGGACGCGCGATGGCCGAACAGACATTAGAAGCGCCGCCGCCAACGCAGTTGCTGCCCTGGGCGCCGAAGCACAATCCGTGGATCATCGCGCTCACCGTAACGCTCGCGACCTTCATGGAGGTGCTCGATACCAGCATCGCCAACGTGGCTTTGCCGCACATCGCCGGGAATCTTTCGGCCGGCCTCGACGAGAGCACCTGGGTGCTCAGCTCCTACCTTGTCGCCAACGCCGTGATTCTTCCCATCAGCGCCTGGATGGCCACCCGTTTTGGGCGCAAGCGTTTCTACATGAGCTGCGTGGTGCTGTTCGGCGTGAGCAGCCTGCTCTGCGGCCTGGCTCCGAACCTCCGCATGCTGATTTTCTTCCGCGTGCTGCAAGGCCTGGGCGGCGGCGGCCTCGCCCCCAGCGAACAGGCGATTCTGGCCGACACTTTTCCACCCGCCAAACGAGGCATGGCGTTCGCGATTTACGGCATGGCGGTGGTTATGGCGCCGGCCATCGGTCCCACGCTCGGCGGCTATATTACGGATAACTTCGACTGGCGCTGGATTTTCTTCATCAACGTGCCGGTGGCCATTCTTTCGCTGATTCTCACCTACCGCCTGGTGGAAGATCCGCCCTATTTGAAGGCGGCCCGGCAAACCACGGGACGCGTCGACTGGCCCGGTCTCGGCCTGCTGGCCGTCGGCATCGGCGCGATGCAGGTGGTGCTCGATAAAGGCGAGCGCGAGGATTGGTTTTCGTCGACCTTCATCAACACCTTCCTGATCACCTCCGTGGTCTGCTTGGTCACCGCGTTTTTCTGGGAGCTTTATCACGAAAACCCGGTCATTGATATCCGGCTGTTCAAAAATCGCAACTTCGCGGTGTCCTGCGTCATGATGTTCATGCTCGGCCTGGCTCTATTCGGCGGAACCGTTTTGATCCCGCAGTTGGTCCAGACCTTGATGGGATATACGGCGGAGCAGGCGGGACAAGTGCTCTCGCCTGGCGCCGTCGTGATCATCCTGATGCTGCCCTTCATCGGCATTTTGGTCGGGAAACTGGACCCGCGCAAGATGATCGCCGTCGGCTGGGCGCTGGCCGCGATCGCCATGTTCTACATGACCTCGACGATGAATCTCGGCATGAGTTTTCGCGAAATCATCCTGCTGCGCTGTTATCAGATGGTGGGCGTCGCGTTCCTGTTCGTGCCGATTCAGACCATGTGCTACGTGGGCATTCCACCTGGCAAGAACAACAATGTCTCCGGCATGACCAACCTCGCGCGCAACGTCGGCGGCAGCGTGGGAATTTCGCTTGTGACCACCCTCCTGGCCCGCCGCGGGCAGGTCCATCAGAGCGTTCTGGCCGCGCACACCAGCCAGTACGACCCGGCGTTTCAGGCCGCCGTTTCCGGCATGGCGCAGACCCTGAAAGCCTCCGGAGTCCAGGCCGCGCAAGCCACGCAAATGGCCTACGACCGCATCTACGGAGCGATGCAGGCGCAAGCTTCGATGCTCGCGTATCTCGACACGATCTGGATCTTCGCCATCGCCGCCGCGCTGATGGCTCCGCTGGCATTCTTTATGAAGCCGGCAAAGAAAGGCGGCCCAGCGGCTCCGGTGCACTGAACCGCCATGCGTCAGCATGCGGACATTCGCAAATAATTATGACGCCATGTTTCGGCGTTCAGCCCCCGTCCTCAACGAACTCCCGCAACCGGGCAAGGGCCCCGTCCCACTGTTTCGAAATGGAGTCGAGATAGCGGCGCGCGTCCTCCAGGCGCCGCCGCTCCAGTTGCCAGATGCTCTCGCGCCCTTGCCGCGTGCAGCGCAC
>JBEKOZ010000338.1:0-5818 GCA_049521275.1 Bryobacteraceae bacterium
ACTTGAGCAGATCAACCGATCCAACGTCGCCAGGCTTGAAATCGTCTGGACCTACCCGACCGGCGACAGCAACAAGTATTTTTTCAATCCCCTGGTGGTCGACAACGTTATGTGCGTCCTGGCGAAAAACAATTCCATCGTCGCCCTGGACGCCTCCACCGGAAAGGAAATCTGGACCCACGCCTCCGGCCCTGAAATCAAGATCATCACCAATCGCGGGATCAATTATTGGGAGAGCAAGGACCGTTCCGACCGGCGGCTGCTATTCGCCAGCAATCATTTTTTACGCGCCATCGACGCCCGCAACGGCAAGACCATCGAGTCCTTTGGAACCAGCGGCGCGGTCGACCTTAAGGAAGGGCTCGGCCGCGACTCCAAGGCTCTGACGCTGGTCCAGTCGACCACGCCCGGCCGCGTTTTTGAAGACCTGTTGATCCTCGGCTCGGCCACCAATCAAGGTTACGGCTCCGCGCCCGGCGATATCCGAGCCTTCGATGTCCGCACCGGCCGCCTTGTGTGGACCTTTCACACCATCCCTCATCCCGGCGAGTCCGGCTACGAAACATGGCCGCCCGAAGCCTGGAAGAAGGTCGGCGGCGCCAATGTCTGGAGCGAACTCACTCTCGATGAGGAGCGCGGCATCCTTTATGCGCCTACCGCCAGTGCGAAATACAATTTCTATGGCGTCGATCGCGCCGGAGCCAATCTTTTCGCCGATTGCCTTCTGGCCCTCGACGCCCGCACCGGCAGGCGACTCTGGCATTTTCAGATGGTGCATCACGACATCTGGGATTACGACGATCCTACGGCACCGAAGCTGCTCTCGCTTCATCAAAACGGGAAAACAATTGCCGCGGTTGCGCAGGTCAGCAAGCAGGGCTTCGTGTGGGTCTTCGACCGCGTCACCGGCGAACCCGTCTGGCCCATCGAAGAGCGCCCCGTCCCCAAATCCGATATGCCCGGCGAAACCACTTGGCCGACGCAGCCTTTTCCGACCAAGCCTCCGCCTTACGCCCGCCAGAAATTCACGGTCGACGACCTCAGCCCCTATCTGTCGCCCGAGGATCGGGCCCGCTTCCGCGACCAGATTCTGAGCGCGCGCAACGAAGGCTTGTTCACGCCGCCCGGCCGGAGGGACACGGTGCAGATGCCCGGCAACAACGGCGGCGCCAACTGGGGAGGCGCGGCGGTCGATCCCTCGAAAGGGACGCTCGTGGTCGTCTCGAAGGATCTGCCGTCGATGCTGAAGCTCGAATCCGATAAAGCCGGCGAAGACCGGTACCTGAGCGGCTTCGGCTTCATGATCGCGAGCGACGGAGTGTCGCCCATCGCGCCGCCCTGGACCTCGCTGACGGCGTACGATTTGAACGAAGGCGTGATCAAATGGAAGATCGCTTTGGGCGACGTTCCCGAGAAAGGCCTCAAGGGCACTGGCACTCATTTCCCGAAAGTCGGGCCGGTGATCACCGCCGGAGGATTGGTGTTCACAGGCACTCGCGATAAAAAGGTGCGCGCGTTTGATGTCGAAACAGGCAAGCTGCTTTGGGAAGCCGAGGTCGGCGCCGCGCTCGAAGGAATGCCTGCCGTTTATCAGATGAACGGACGCGAGTACATCGTTTTTTGCGCGTCGGCACAGGCTGGGTTAACGCCGGCGACGCAGAGCCCGATTCACGGGGCTTACGTGGCGTTTGCGTTGCCGGTCCGGTAATGCGGTGTTGCCGCCTCGAAGAAACCACTTCCTGCGCGGCTCGGTAGCCCGGAGAAAGAGTCGTTGGACCGCTTCCCTGAAAATAGGGGGTACCGCGTCGATTTCGCGCTGGGCCTCAAAACGAATCGCCGTTACGGACGGCCAGGCGTCGAGACGAGTCTCGACGCGGCACGCAAAGAGTGCGTGCGCCACAAAGCGTGGGCCGTGGTCGTAGCTCTATGGCAGTGCGCATAGGGGCCCGGCCACAGTAGATTTAACTCTTGCGGGCTATGATGCCTCGTTCTTTCTTGGGTAGCTTGTCGATGGTTTCTTGCGGAATGCCGAAATTGGCGGACAGAAGAGAACTCGGGTTTCCACCGAGCCAGTTGGCGAGGGAAATCTCCTGGTACTCCGGGCTGTTGAAGAGAATCAGGAGCTCCGTCGGCTGATCGCCGACCTGTTCAATATAGTGACCGTAACCTTGGGGCACGAAGCCGACGGTGCCCTTGCGATAATCTTCCGTGCGGATGCGGCCGTGCGAGCCGAAGACGGTCATGCGGGCGCGTCCGCTCAAATAGTATTGCCATTCGTCGGCGTGCGGATGCCAGTGCATCTCACGCAACGCTCCAGGCTGGAGAATCATCTTCACCGCTGTGAAGGTGGTCTGAATGGGGAAATCCTTTTGCTGAACCACATACTCCGTGCCGCCTTCGAATACCCTCGGCGGCTGCATATCGAGACGGTACTTGTGGGCGAACTGGCTGGTCTGGCTGCTCGCGAGGCGAAAATCTTCGAGGATGGTGCCGGGCACTTCTCCGGGGCCGATGTAGAGCTCCTTTTTCGGGAACCTGGCGAGCGTGGACGCGGGAAGATTCAACACACGGCTGGCGATTTCGGGAGGTGTGTTGGCGATCCAATCGGTGATGCTGAAAGTGCCGAATTCGGAGAAGTGTCCGTTGTCGAAGCCGAGCAAAAAATGAGCTTCCCCCGGGCCGAGGCCTTGTAGCAGGTGACCGTGGCCGCGCGGGAAATACCAGGTGTCGCCGGGCCCGAACTCATCGATGGCGGATTGTCCATTGGGCATGACGACGGTGGTGCGGACGCGGCCCTCAATCATGTATGCCCACTCCGCGGCCAGCGCGTGCCAGTGAAGCTCGCGAATGGCGCCGGGTTTGAGACGCATGGAAACGCCGGCGATGCTCTGTGAAATAGGGAACTCGGCGACGGTGGCTTCGTTCGCGGAGCCGGCCTCGCCCTTCCAGTGCGTCTGGGCTTCGATGTCGAATTTGAGGCTCGGGATGGCGGCGGGTTGTTCCTGGGCGGTCGCGTGTTGAGGAGCGAGAAACGCAAGAGGCGCAGCTTGAAAGAGGCCACGGCGCGAGAATCCTTTGGGCATATAGAAAATCGTATCCTATCCGCGTTTATCCGCGTTCATCAGCGGCCAAAATATCATTGAGAGGTACCCGTCTGAGAGAACACATATTATTAGCCGCTGATGAACGCTGATGAACGCGGATTTAACGATCCACTGACCGAGCGCGTGCTGGGAGCAGTTTTTGAGGTTTCCAACGCTCTCGGGGCTGGATTTCTGGAGAAAGTCTACGAGCGCGCTCTGCTCAGAGAACTCGCCCTTCGGGGGATCCAAGCTACCCCACAAGCTTCCTTTTCCGTGATGTACAAGGGCCACTGCGTCGGGGAGTATTTTGCTGACATCCTCGTCGAAGACCTGCTGGTAGTCGAGCTCAAATGCGTGGATCGATTCGCGAGCGAACACACCGCGCAATGCCTCAATTACTTACGAGCCTCAGGGCGGACCGTCTGCCTCCTGGTCAATTTTCAGAAGCCCAAAGTCGAGTGGAGGCGGATCGTGAACGGGTTTCAAGTTCCGGAGTGACCGTTTCAATCGATAATAAACACAATGGCAGAAAACATTGTGGAGAGCCGCGCGGCGAAGACTGTCCGGGAGGTTTTTGCCTCCGGCCGGCCGCTGACTTATATCCGGTCGGCTGAGGAGCAGCGCGTGGCGCGGGTGCTCGGTGAGGTGGGACAGAGGATCGGCGCTCCCATCTGGACCTGGAGCGCGACCGAGGGGATGGCAGGAGCGGAGAGTCCTCGCGGGGCGCTCGACCACATCATCGCGCATAAGGGCAGCGGCATTTTCCACCTCAAGGATTTTCACGAGGCGCTGCGCGAGTCGTCCGAGATCCGGCGGCGCCTGCGCGACGTGTATGAGCACTTGCTCGATCAGGGGAAATATGTGGTGATCAGTTCTCCGGTGCGATTTATTCCCGAAGAGCTGGAACGCAGCATGGTATTCCTGGACCTGCGGCCGCCGGATCTGGTGGAGTTGGTCGAGTTTCTAAAAGAAGAGACTGCCGCGAACGAGGAGATTCTGTATCAGGTCGCGCGCGCGCTGCAGGGGCTGACGCTGGACGAAGCCAAGTACGCGCTCAGAAGGGCGCTGGCGGTGAGCCCCCAGTTGGGACCTGAATCTTTCCCGGCTCTGCTCGAAGAGAAAAGGCTGCTGGTCAATCGCAGCGGAGTGATCGAGTATATTTCGACCGGGACGGAGCTGGGCGAGGTCGGCGGACTCGAGGGGATGAAAACCTGGCTGCTGGAGCGGCGCAAACTTTTTCAGATGCGCGACAGCCTGAGCGAGGAAATCGTGCCGAAGGGGATTCTCATCATGGGGATTCCCGGTTGCGGAAAGAGCCTGACGGTGAAGGCGACGGCGTCCTATTTCCAGCTGCCTTTGTATCGCGTCGATATGGTGGAGATTTTTTCGGGACGGCACGGCAAGCCGGAGGGCGCGTTCGTCGCGGCGTGCCGCATGATGGAGGACATGGCTCCCGCGGTGCTGTGGTTCGACGAAATCGAGATGGGGATCAACTCGGCGGAGTCGGGCGGCGAACAGGGCAGAATCTTTGCGTTCTTTCTCACCTGGATGCAGGAGAAGACGCGCGGGCTGTTCGTGGCGGCGACCGCGAACCGCATCGACCTGCTTCCCGCGGAGATGATTCGCAAGGGCCGGTTCGACGAGGTATTCTTTGTCGATATTCCGCTCGAGGACGAGCAGATCGAGATCTTCAAGATTCACTTAAACCGCCGCGGCGTCGATATGACGGGGTTCGACCTGGAACAGCTGACGAAATTCACCGTGGGATGGACGGGAGCTGAAATCGAGCAGTGCGTGATCGCGGCGGTGACCAAGGCTCGCCTGGCGGATCGGGTGGTGACGGAGCAGGATCTGATCCTGATCGCCGCCAAAATGGTTCCGTTATCGCGAACGATGAAGGAGCAGATCAATCAGATCAGGGGATGGGCGTTTGAGAGAGCGGTGCGCGCGTCGGCGCCGGCGGTGCGGCGGTAAAAAAAGTTCTCATACTTCCGGCTGTCTCGCCGATAAAGAAACCATGAGTTCGGTTAGCGCGACCAGCACCGGGATTTCCGACCTTATGCAGATTTTTTCGAGTGCCGCGACACCGGCAATCTCTTCCTTATTATCGTCGTCGCAGGTCCAGACAGCGCTCGAAAAGGCGTCGCCAGCCGATATTGTGCAGCTCAGCGACGAGGCGATGCAATTGCAGGAAGTGGATAGTTTATTTGGAAGCTCTACTGCGTCGCAGCCGACCAGTTCAGGCCTCGCGATGCAGGATTTGCTCGCGTCGCTCTTTAATCCTTCGGGCAGCGCTTCCGGCTCCCAGGTAAACCTGCTGGCTTGAAGCTATCTCCGCTGGCGCACCGGCACGAATCTTTGGTTAAACGCGATCCGCGCACCGGACCCCGGCGTCGCGGCCGTGTAGGTCACCTCTTGCCCGGGCGTTGCCGCGAACGCACGCAGCGCGGAATCGGGCAGCGGCGCTGATCCATCGTCGGGGATGAAGTTGCCGCTCCCTGGGTCGTACAGAAGGCCCATAATGCGTCCGTTCTGGACCACTTGCGCCACCAGGTCGCACTCCGTCACCGTGCCGTTCAGCACCGCTGATACGAACGGAGCGCCGGCGCGCTGGATCAGCAGATCGATCCTCGGCCCAGCGCCCGGTCCGTTGGTGCTGGTCAAGGTCACCTGTTGGCCGACGATCGGGGCCAGGTCGCTGTCGAACGCCAGCACAAATTGCTCCACCGCTTGCT
>JBEKOZ010000339.1:0-5811 GCA_049521275.1 Bryobacteraceae bacterium
CATGCGTGAGCATGCGGATAAACTCGCGCCGGATGATCGCTCCCTGCGGTCGCGGCTCGGTACGCGATTGAGTTTGCGTAACGCCGGCTCCAGAGCCACGACCATAAGTGAGCATGCGGACAGGCATAGGTGGGAGAATGAGGATGCATGGCAGGGGCGGCTACCAAATCGTACCGGACGCTGAGCGGGTTGCCGCTTGAGCCGGTTTACTCGGAACCGATCGACGCGGGGAAGCCAGGCGAGTTTCCCTACACGCGCGGCATCCACGAAACCATGTACCGCAAGAAACTGTGGACGATGCGCCAGTTCGCGGGGTTCGCCACGGCCGAGGACACCAACGCCCGGTACCATTATTTACTCGCGCAGGGGCAGGCCGGGTTGTCCGTGGCGTTCGATCTGCCGACGCTGATGGGCTACGATTCCGATCACGCCGCGTCCGAGGGCGAGGTGGGGAAGTGCGGCGTGGCGATTTCTTCGCTGGCCGACATGGAGACGCTGTTTCGAGGGATTCCGCTGGGCGAGGTGACGGTTTCGATGACCATCAACTCGCCCGCGTCGATTCTGTGGGCCATGTATCTGGCGGTCGCGGAGCAGCAGGGAGTGAGTTGGGATCGCGTCTCAGGCACGCTGCAAAACGACATTCTGAAAGAGTACATCGCGCAGAAGGAATATATTTATCCGCCTCGGCCGTCGATGCGGCTGGTGACGGATTCGATCGAGTTCGCCGCAACGCAGACGCCGCGGTTCAACCCGATATCGATCAGCGGGTATCACATTCGGGAGGCGGGATCGACGGCGGTGCAGGAGCTGGCGTTTACGCTACGCGATGGAATCGAGTATGTCGATTGGGCGCTCGAACGGGGTTTGCCGGTCGATTCGTTCGCGCCGCGGCTGAGCTTTTTCTTTAATGCGCATAACGATTTCTTTGAGGAGATCGCCAAGTATCGGGCGGCGCGAAAAATTTGGGCTCAGGTGATGAGGGACCGTTACGGAGCTAAAGATGAACGGAGCTGGAAGCTGCGGTTCCACGCGCAGACCGCCGGGTGTTCGCTGACCTGGCAGCAGCCGCAGAATAACATCGTGCGCACGGCGGTGCAGGCCATGGCGGCGGTGCTGGGCGGATGCCAGTCGCTGCACACGAATTCGCTTGACGAAGCTTATGCGCTGCCAAGCGAGCATGCGGTCACGGTCGCGCTGCGGACGCAGCAGGTGATCGCTTATGAGACCGGGATTACGGCGGAGCCGGATCCTCTGGGCGGGAGTTATTTCCTGGAAAAGCTGACGCTCGATGTGGAAGAGGCGGCTCGCGAGTACATCCGGCAGATCGACCAGATGGGCGGCATGATTCCGGCGATCGAGCGAGGATTTCCGCAAACCGAGATCGCCAATGCGAGTTACGAGTTCCAGCATTCGGTGGAGTTGGGTGAGAGCGTGATCGTCGGCGTGAATAAATTCACAGAGAAGGACGAGAAGCCGATCGAGCTGCTCCAAATCGACAGCGATGCGGAACGGCGGCAGGTGGAGAAGCTGCGGTCGGTGAAGGCTCGGCGGAGCGGGGATGCGGTGGTGAAGGCGCTGGCTCGGTTGAAAAAGGCCGCGGAGGGGACGGAGAATACCATGCCGTTCATTCTGGATGCGGTGCGGGTGTACGCGACGGTCGGGGAGATTGCGGCGGCGATGGGCGAGGTGTTTGGGAGTTATACAGAGACCAGCGTGCTGTAGGACGTCGGCTGAAGCCGACGCTGCAAGCTTAAAGCTCGCGCCACCTAGTTGGCCTGGCGCTGTGCCAGCATCGCTACAGCGGATAGCGCGGCGAGCAGACCCAGGAATTGCAGCATGCCGGTGTTATCGTGCTCCTGAGCCGCGTCTTTCGTGAACAGGCGGTAGATGGCGCCGATAGTCACCAGCCCGAGCATCACTTCTCCGGTAACCCACCACAGACCAGCGGCGGCCGCCAGGATCACGAGGCGCTGCTGGCGAGTCTGCGAGGCGAATCCGCGGGAGCCGTCCAGTTGCCAGACCGGCACCAGGTTGAACAGATTGATCACCGCGCCGAAGTGGGCGATCGCATCCCAGGCTTTGGCGTGGGTGAAGTAGCCGGCGGCTAGGGCGAAGGCAGCGGCTCCCAAGCCGTAAATCGGTCCGGCGAGTCCGACGCGCGAATCCTGGATGGGCGTCATGCGGAGCTGCTTCAACCGGATGAACGCGCCGAACCCGGGAATGAACATCGGCGCGCTGGCCGGGATGCCGTATTCGCGCAGGGTCAGGACGTGGCCCATTTCATGGATGTAGATGGAAAAGACCATGCCGATCGCGAAGGTCCAGCCGTAGAGCGCCCAATAGACGCCGGCGAAGGCCAACATCGAGAGCAGAGTGCTGAGTTTGGTGAGGCCGAGCAGCAGCAATTTGCCCTTGGTGATCAGCAGCAGCAGCGTGGAGCCGATTCCGGCCGCGCCTTTCTTCCATCCGCTGCCGGTTTGGGGCTGCGTCTTGAGGTTTTCGATATGGGCTCGTATAGCCCGGTATTGCACGGTATCCTGTGGCAGCAGCGCGGCCGATTGCTCCCATAGTTTGCGGGCTTCGGCGAGGTCGCCACGCGCGGTCGCCTGCTGCGCCTGCGCCGCGAGCGATTCCAGTTCCGCAGCATGGGTCAAGGAGTGACACGACGGGCAACTGAGCGCGGATGCGTCGAGGGAAGCTCCGCAATCGGCGCAGGCTAATGTGGTCACGTGTACGGTCCTGTTACCAGTATCTCGTGTCGGGATGTCATAGCCCAAGCGCGCTGCAATCCTAAAAAGAGGATGAAGAGCGAGATGAGACCGCTCACTGGCGAGCTGCTCAGTTCGAGGAAGGGAGAAATGGTCGCGAGGACCAGAAGCTCCGCTACCGCTTCGCCGGGAGAGACTGCGCTGGTGGTCGTGGTGGTTTGGTCGTGCCTCGCCGCATGTTTCATTCTCACCATGAACGAGGCGGGCAAAAAGCTTGTGCTGATCGCGAAATAGGTGAGCGCCACGGCAAGTATCTGCTGCGGACGGCCGCCGACGCCATAGGAGGCGTGGCGAATCGCCTTCCCAACCATCCATCCCACGGCGAGAGCCACGATTCCGATTTGCACGCCCATCGCGAGGACTGCCGCGTACAGCATGCATCCCGCGAGCGCCGCGCCCGCACCGTAAATCACGGCTCTAAAGAGAGGCACCGGCCTTGCCGCTTGCTTGCCCGCCTCGATTCTCGCGGCGCATGCAGGGCAGATCACATGGTTGTTGACTTGATAATAGACGCCCGAAATCGGTTGTTTGCAGGCAGCGCAGTCACTGGCCGCCTCCGGCTTCCCGGTATGGACGGGCTGCGCGCGGCGGTATTGCAAAGACTCGACAGAGGGCAGAGGATCGGGGTCCAATGGAGCGTCCTTAATTAGTTCTATACTGAGTATGAGGTATTCCACCGGCTTCGTTACGAAGACGGCGGAGTGAAAACTCAACTCGATTATGGATCACAGGATCCGGGTACTGGTCGCAAAACCAGGTCTCGACGGACATGACCGCGGCGCAAAAGTAATTGCGCGTGCGTTGCGTGATGCCGGGATGGAAGTGGTTTACACCGGTCTCCGGCAAACGCCGGAGATGATTGTGAATGCCGCGCTTCAGGAGGACGTCGAGGTCATCGGCCTGTCGATCCTTTCGGGAGCGCACAACGCCATCGTGCCCCGGGTGATGGAGTTGTTGAAGGAAAAACAGATGAGCGACGTGCTCGTCATTGTGGGCGGCATCGTTCCGGATGAAGATGCCGCCGAACTAAAACGGATCGGCGTGGCGCAGGTTTATCAACCAGGCGCGTCGCTTGATGCGATCGTGAATTTCATCCGCAGCTCGGTGAAACAGACGGCCTGAATGAATGGCTCTCACAACACCGCATTTGAAAATATTTAAGAAAGATAGAATGCAAGACAAACTCAACATTGCGGTGTTCGTCGACTACGACAACATCGAGATCGGACTGAAGTCGACGCTCCGCCGCGAGTTCGACGTATCGCTGGCGCTCGACGCGCTGAAGGAGCGCGGCGACATCGTGGCGAAGTTCGCTTACGCCAATTGGGGACGCCAGGACGGCGCCACCCGGCAGATGGCGGAGAACGCCGTCCAGATGGTGCAGCGGATTCCTTCCCCGCGCGGCGACAAGAACGGAGCGGACATCAACCTGGCGCTGGACGCGCTGGAGATGGCCTTCACGCACACGCACGTGAACGCGTTCGCCATCGTCAGCGGCGACAGCGACTTTATTCCGCTGGTAAATAAACTGAAGGAATACGGCAAGACCGTATTCGTGGTGGGAGGGAAGGCGTTCACCTCGACGATTCTGCAGCAGAATTGCCACGAGTTCATCAGCTTCGAATCGCTGATGCAGGACGCGCCGGAGCGGCCGGACCGTCCGATTACATTGCCCGGCGAGATTCGCGCGCCGCGCGGCCCGGAGCGTCAGGGAGATCGCCAGGGAGATCGTCCGCCAGACCGCCAGGGAGACCGTCCCGACCGCGGACCCCGACCCGACCGCGGACAAGATAGAGGACAAAATCAAGGCCGTCAGCGGCCCGCGCCGCTCGATTTGCAACAGTCGATTGCGCTGGTGGAGCGCGCCTTGCAAGTCCTCGAACGGCGCGCGGTGCAACCGCAGCTCGGTCTGTTGAAGTCGACCATGTTGCAGCTGGACCCGGCGTTCAACGAGCGGGCCTATGGGGCGTCCAGCTTCTCCGATTTCGTCGAGAAGCTGAAGCGCGCCGAACTGGTGAACGTCACAGGCACCGGCGGACGCTACGTGATCGAGCGCAAAACGTCATCGACGCCGGAGAGAGCCAACCTCAAACCCGAGGATTTGCTGCCGCCGCTGCGTGACGTGCTGGAAAATCATCGCCTGGAGCTGGAGAACAACTGTCCGGTGGAGGATCTGGCCGCATGGTTTAAGGCCGAGCAGCCGAATTTCGACATCAGCAGCTACGGGTTCCAGTCCTTCGTCGAATTCCTGAATTACGCCCAGGATAAGACCGTCGTTCGCCTCGAACCGCACGAGGATCAGGGCATGTGCGTGTCTCTGGGCGCGGAGTTTTACCCGCCCGCTGAGCCGCCGAAGCCGGTGCTCGAAGCCGAGCCCGAGATCGAAGAAGAGGACGAGCCGCAGCCCTATGTGGAAGGCCAGCCGACCATCTTCGAGCCGAATCCTCCACCCGCGAAGGCGAAAAGAGCGCCGGCCAGGAAGCGAACCCCCACGAAAGGTCCCGGCGGCGGATCCGGAACCAGGCGTCCACCACGGCCACGCAAGAAGACGGATGGTAATTCGTAAGAATGCCGATCGAACGAATCTTTCCGGCATCGGTTCCGACGCCGCGCGGTCCTTATTCCCCCGCGGTGCGGGCCGGCGATTTTATTTATGTGAGCGGGCAGGGACCCATCGATCCGGCGACCGATCAATTGTCGCCCGGCGACATCCGGCATGAGACGCGGCTGGTGCTCGAGAACATCAAACGAATACTTGAAGGCTGCGGCGCGTCGATGGCGGATGTGGTGAAATGCTCGGTTTTTCTGAAAGACGGCCGGGAGTTCGCGCAGATGAACGAAGTCTACGCGGAATTTTTCGGCGAACAGAAGCCCGCGCGGACCACCGTCGAGGCGCAGTTTGTCAACCCGGTGATGCGCGTCGAGATCGACTGCGTCGCGTACCGGCCGAAGTAGAATGGTGGCGCGAGCTTTAGCTTGCCGCATCGGCTTCAGCCGATGGCCGGAAAACGTCGGCTGAAGCCAACGCTGCAAGCTAAAGCTC
>JBEKOZ010000340.1:0-5802 GCA_049521275.1 Bryobacteraceae bacterium
AAAGCCGCTCCGGAAAAAGCAAAAAACAAGGTTGGCCGCTGATAAACGCTGATAAACGCGGATTGAAAACAGAGGTCTTGGCGCCTTCGAATCAGCGTTCATCGGCGGCCAATGATGCTTGTTATCCTATTCGTCTGATCGCATGACTCACAAAAGCCTGGTCGCGCTCGGGGTCCGCTGGCTGAGCCGCCAGTCTTCCACCGTTTTCTACGAATTCGCCGCCTCCGCCAAGGAGAATCCCGACATCATCGCGTGGTCGTCGGGATTCTCGACGCTTATCGAATGTAAGGCGACCCGGGCAGATTTCCTCAGCGATGCCAAAAAGACCGTGCGGCGTAATCCCAAGGCGGGGATGGGCCAGCGCCGCTACTATCTGTGTCCCGCCGGAATCATCAAGCTGGAGGATTTACCCAAGAAGTGGGGGCTGCTCTGGGCGGAGAAGGGACGGGTGACGGTGAAGCGGGAAGCGCGCGGACATCCTGAACGCAGCCTGATCGCCGAGCTTCGTTTTCTCAACGCGATGCTCCGCCGAGCCCAGATTCGTATTGGGACCAGACCCCTGTCAGAGTGGCTTCGGGGAGAGAATCAGTTCGAAGCGAAGCGGGGTCGACCGCCGAACATCGTAAAATCAGCCTGACCGCCCGCGCTACTCCCGCCGCAGCACCAGCGGAGCCGACTGCGACGTGAACGGCAAATTCCCCGACGTATGGCACGATTCGCACCCGGTGGGCGCGAACAATTGGATCACGGCGCGCGACAGCGCGAAACAGAATGGCTTGTTGAAATGGACGCCGTCCGGGCTATAGTCATTTTCGGTGGTCGCCAATTCAAACGCGGCCGCCACCGCGGAATTCGATCCCGCGAACTGCACCGCATTGATCATCCCGTGGTACTGCCGTAGAAATTTGTTCTTCTCGTAAGCGGGCTGCAGCAGCCAGATCACGCTCTTGCAGCGCCGGACCTTCAGCGTCTCGACCAGCGCTTTCACGCGCTCCTGGTAGATGCGCTGCCACGTTTCGCTTCCCACCAGGATCCACTTGTTCTTGCGGATGGCAATACTTTGCAGATCGTTCGCGCCCAGCTGCACGACACAGAAGTCCGCGGTGCCCAGATCGCTCGAACGCAGCCACTCGGTGTAGTCGAAATAGTCGGTGCGCGTGAGCCCGATCCTGGCGCGGCTCCAGCGCACCAGGTGAATGCCGTTCTTTTTCAAAAGATCCGGCTGGAGTTTCATGCCCAGATACACCGCGTCCGCGAGACTGTCGCCGACCGTGGCAACGGTCACCGCGCGGGCGGGAGCCGCCGCCAGAGCCAGAACAAGAATGCCGCCGATGATTCCGCCAGAACGCGCGAGCACGGTGTGTATAGACTACCAGTTCGTTAGGGACCAATGAAAAACATCAACGTCAAACCAGGGAAGTACGTCATTATTGAAGGACGGGGGAACGTATGAAGAATCTGTTGGTGATCTTGCGTGGGATGAGGCGCACGCCGGTTTTTTCGGGTATTGCGATTCTTTCGCTGGCTTTGGGAATCGGCGCCAACACGGCGATTTTTTCCCTGCTCGATCAGTTCCTGCTGCGCACGCTGCCGGTGAAGAATCCTCGGGAACTGGTGTATCTCTACGATCCGGGTCCCAAGCAGGGCAGCTATTCAAGCGATGAGGCGGGAGGGCCGTCGTTCAGCTATCCGCTGTTCCGCGAAATGCAGCAGGAGCAGACGCCGTTCACGGGGCTGGCCGCATCGCGCGGGCTGGAAGCGAGCATGGCCTTCCGCAACAGCGCTGTCCCCGGCACGGCGCATCTGGTATCGGGCAATTATTTTGAACTGCTCGGCGTGCAGCCCGCCATGGGCCGGCTGTTCACTCCGGACGACGATCGCATCGAAGGCGCGCATCCTGTCGTCGTTCTCAGCTACGGCTATTGGCTTTCCCGCTTCGGAGGCGAGGTTTCCGCGCTGAACCAGACCATGATGGTGAACGGCTACCCGATGACCATCGTCGGTGTGGCGCAGAAGGGATTTCTCAGCGAGCGCCAGGGCGACTCGCCCGAAATCTACGCGCCCATTACGATGAAGAAAGCGCTGACTCCGGATTGGGACGCATTTCATGACCGGAAGACGTATTGGGTCACTCTGTTCGGAAGGCTGAAGCCAGGCGTCACGATGGCGCAAGCCGAGGCCGCGATCAACGCGACCTACCACGGCCAGATCGAGAAAGACGTTCAGCTCCTCAAGCAGCCCAGCCAGAATCTGCTGGAGCGGTTTCGCGTCAAGAAAATCAGCCTGCGCCCCGGACAGTATGGACGCGGAGGCCTGCGCGAGCAGAGCCAGGAGCCTCTGTTGCTGCTGATCGGCATGACCGCCATGGTGCTGCTGATCTGCTGCGCCAACGTCGCGAATCTGCAACTGGCGCGCGCCGCGGCCCGCACCCGGGAGATCGCCGTGCGGCTCGCGATGGGAGCTTCGCGCCCGCAGCTCATCCGCCAGCTTCTCATTGAGGCGTGCATATTGTCCCTCGCCGGCGGCCTGGTGGGGCTGGTGGCTGCCTATTGGACCCTGCGCGGCATTATCGCCTCGCTTCCACCGTCGAGCGGCGTCCAGTCTTTTCTGACGCCCAGTCTCGATCCGCGCATTCTGGCATTCTGCCTCGGCCTCTCGCTCCTCACGGGACTGGCGTTCGGGCTTTTTCCCGCTCTCCAGAGCACGCGTCCGGACCTGGTTCCGACGCTCAAGAGCCAATCCGGCCAATCGAGCGCGACCGGCTCCGCCAATCGGTTTCGCAAGTCGCTGGTCACGGCGCAGGTCGCCATCTCGCTTCTTCTGCTGGTATGCGCCGGCCTCTTCGCCCGGACGCTGGTAAATCTTTCGACCATCGATGTAGGACTTAAAATCGACCATCTGCTGAGTTTCTCGCTCTCGCCGAAGCTCAACAAATACACCGACGAGTCCGCCGCGCAGTTGTACGAGCAGCTCACGGAGCGGCTCTCGGCCATCCCCGGCACGCGCCTCGTCTCAGCTGCGTCCACACCTGCCATTGCCGGCGACACCACCAGTCAGAACATCACCGTCGAAGGCTATGTGCCGACCACCGATGACGCGGCCGATTCCAATTCCGATCAAGTGGGCCCGGATTATTTCCGCACCATGGGGACGCCGCTCATCGCCGGCCGGGAATTCACGCCCGCCGACAATCTCGCGGCCCCCAAGGTCGCGGTGGTGAACGAAGCCTTTGTACGCCATTTCCTGGCCAATCAGAATCCGATCGGGTGGCATTTCGCGCAGGGCGCCGGAGCGAAGACCAGGCCCGATATCGAAATTGTCGGCGTGGTGAAGGACGCCAAATATGCCGAGCTTCGTGAGGCGCCTCCGCGCGCATTTTATATCCCGTACCGCCAGGTGAAGCGGCAAGGCGACCTGTACTTTTATCTGCGCACTGCGATTGAGCCCGAGCAGATTGCCTCGCAGATCCGCCGCGAAGTAGCCGCGATCGACTCCAAATTGCCCGTCCGGAATTTGAAGACCATGCAGGCTCAGATTGAGGAGAATCTCATCGCCGAGCGGCTTCTTTCCTTCCTCACCGGATCGTTCGCCGGCTTGGCGACTCTGCTGGCGGCCATCGGTTTGTATGGCGTGCTCGCCTATAATGTCTCGCGGCGGACGCGGGAGATCGGCATCCGCATGGCGTTGGGAGCGGAGGCCGGCCACGTCCGTGGCCTGATCGTCAAGGAGGTCGCCGTCATGATTGCCATCGGCACCGCCGCCGGCTTCGCCTTGGCCGCGGGTGCAGGACTAGTGATTCGCTCGCAGCTCTACGGGTTGCCGTATTGGGATCCGCCCGTCTATGCGTCGGCCGCCGCGGTTCTCTGGATCGTCGCCCTGGCAGCGGCGTACATCCCCGCCAGAAGAGCTACCAGAGTGGATCCGATGGTTGCGCTGCGATACGAATAGCGGGTCCGCATGCTGACCAGGGTGCGGAAAAAGTCATAGAGACCGCTCCCTGCGGTGGCGGCTCGGAATCGGCGCTACGCAAGATCAGTCGCTTACCGAGCCGCGACCACAGGGAGCGATCATTCGGTGCGGCTTTTTTAGAGGTGGTGTCCGCATGCTGACGCATGGCGGTTCAGGCCTCGCTCGCGGCGAAGGCTGAATGGACAGGCGTCACGAGCGCTGTTTTCGATATGATATGCCAATGTTTTGGCGATCCCTCGTTCTTCCGATTTGCATTTTCTCCCTGGGGCTAGCGGCGCAGGATCGCGTTACCAAGGCCGTTGATCCGAGTCAGGTAACGCAGGTCAGGGGAAATGTCAGCCCGAAAGCACAAGCCCGGTTCGACCTGGGTCCCGCCGATGCTGCGATGGAGATTCCCTACCTCACCATCCGGTTGAAGCACTCCGACGCACAGCAGGCCGCGCTCGATCAATTGCTCGCCGAGCAGCAGACGCCGGGCTCGCCGAACTATCGCAAGTGGCTCACGCCGCAGGTATTCGGGGAGCGCTTCGGGCTCAGCGTCAACGACCTCGCTAAAGTAACCGGATGGCTGCAAAGCCAGGGACTGACGGTGAACGACGTCGCCGCCGGACGCCAGTGGATTACCTTCAGCGGCACGGTGCGGCAAATCAACAGCGCTTTCCACACGACGATTCACCTGTACCGCTCCGGCGCCGAAACACGCTATGCGAATTCGACGGAGCCGTTCGTCCCCAAAGCCCTTTGGGAGGTGGTCGCGGGCTTCGATCGCCTCAACGATTTTCCCGCGCACAGCGATCACATTGTAGTGCCGGCCTACAACAACGGCGGCGCGCATTACCTGGCGCCCGCCGACTTCGCCACCATCTATGACCTCAACAAGCTGTACCAGCAGGGCATCGATGGAACGGGAGTTAAAATAGCCATCGTCGGACGCACCGATATCAATCTGGCCGACATCGCCGCTTTCCGCAGCCAGTTCGGCCTGCCCGCCAACCCTCCGCAGGTGGTGCTCTATGGTCCGGACCCGGGCTCCAACTCCAGCGGCGACCTCGATGAAGCCGACCTCGATCTTGAATGGTCCGGCGCGGTCGCCTACAACGCGACCATTATTTATGTGAATTCCAAGGACGTCAATATTTCCGCGCAGTACGCCATCGACAATAATCTTGCGCCGGTCATGAGCTACAGCTACTCGCTATGCGAGCAGGAGACCACCACTGCTTTTCGTTCCATCGCGCAGCAGGCTGCGGCGCAGGGGATCACGTGGATGGCTTCTTCGGGAGACTCAGGCTCCACCGCCTGCGACCCGGACACCACCGCTTCGCAGGCGACCCTCGGCCTCGCGGTGAATGTCCCGGCGAGCTTTCCGGAAATCACCGCTGTCGGCGGAACCATGTTCAACGAGGGCACCGGCGTCTACTGGAGCAGCGCCAACGGAACGAACCTGGAATCCGCCCTCTCCTATATTCCGGAGATCGTCTGGAATGAGGACAACGGGGATTACTACGGAATCGCGTCCGGTGGCGGAGGCGCCAGCCTGTTCTTCTCGAAGCCCGCCTGGCAAGCCGGCCCCGGAGTTCCCAACGATGGCGCGCGCGACGTGCCGGACGTGGCGATGAACGCCGCCATTCACGACGGTTATGCGGTTACCTCCGGTGGAGTCCAGGAATTCCTTGCCGGCACGTCGGCCGCATCCCCTACTTTCGCTGGAATCGTCGCGCTGTTAAATCAGTATCTGGTAAAACACGGCACGATCCAGACCGCCGGATTGGGGAATATCAACCCCACCCTGTACCGCCTGGCGCAATCTTCCTCCGGCATTTTTCACGACAT
>JBEKOZ010000341.1:0-5796 GCA_049521275.1 Bryobacteraceae bacterium
TTCACCAGCAGATCAGCCTTTTTTCGTGGCATCTTCAGGCGTCCGGTGAACACCACGCGCTTGCCCTCAAGGGAGCGCACGGAGCTGCGCTGCACACGGCCGTTCCGGGCGGCGCTCTCCAGCGCTTTTAGCATTTCGGCCGCATTCGCGAAACGTCTTCGCCTTTTGCCGATGCAACGTTGGATTACGGCCTTAGCCCACGCGCTGCAGGCCAGCGTCTTCACTTGTCTCGCAGTGATCCTCGCCTTCTCGCCTCCCTGCAGCAATAAAGCGAACAGTTTCCCGAGGTGATAGACATCGTCGGCCGGAAGCCACGCGCCGGTCTTCCCTTCCTTTATCGCTGTTGGAGCAAACCACGGAGCGAAGACGTTAGCCTTGGCCTCCTGTCTGCCAAGGCGCTGCGCGGTGATTCCGAAGTCTCCAAGCTTTAGCTCGCGGCCCGCGGTCACGAACACATTCCTGGGAGTAATGTCACGGTGAACCAACCCCGCGGCGTGGAGCAGCCGCAGGGGACCGAGTAGCCGGATAATTTCACGCCGGGCTTTCGATTCCGTCCAGGCCTCGGCCTGCTCCTCAAGATAATGGATCAGATCCCCGCCCTCGACGAATTCTGAAACGAGGCAGTAAAGAGGTTTCGCGTCCCTGCCCTGCGGCACCCAGGCGAAAGATTCGTGCACTCGAACGATGCCCGGCGTCTCACGTAGCAGTTCACCGAAATAAGCCTCCCGGTGCCAGGCTCCGACTTCAAGGGTGACCTTCAAGACGCACTGTCCGGGCAGGGGCTTACCGCCGGCAGCGCGCGTGATTCGGTAGACTGCCCCGAATCCGCCGCTGCCCAAGACTTCGCCTACTCTATACCACCGCCCACTGATGGCGCTCTTTACTACGGACCCGAACCGCAGCCGAAGGTTATGGTTGTTCGGCGCTGGAAGGCTCCGCACATTGTTGGCTGCAACAGTCAGCGATCGAGTGGATATCGCCTGCTGCGTGGGCATCTTCACAGTCTACAGTTTGTGGACTGCGGGTCTCGGAGCGATGGTTTCTCAACTCAAGCAGGATGGTTTTTCGTTCGCATGGTATGGGATCAAACGCGGCGATAACAGAGTTTAGAGCTTGGCCGCGACCGATTTCGTTTCGGTGTAGTGCTCCATCACTTCCTTGCCCATTTCGCGGCCCCAGCCGGATTGTTTGTAGCCGCCGAAGGGCCATGCGGGATCGCCGTAGTTGTGCGTGTTGATGCAGATCGTTCCTGCCTTAATGTTGCGCGCCATTCTGTGTGCGACGCTCAGATTCGTCGTCCAGATACTGGCTTGCAGGCCGTATTCGGTGTCGTTCGCGAACCTGGCGACGGCGTCTAGATCCTCGTCGTCGAAGGATTGGACACAGACGACGGGTCCGAAAATCTCTTCGCGGACGACTTTCATATCGCGATTGGTTTTCGCGAGGACGGTCGGCTCGACGAAGTAGCCGTGACCGTTGGTCTTTCCGCCGGTCACGACTTCCGCGCCTTGTGTGCGGCCGGAGTCGATATAGTCTTTGACTTTATCGTGCTGCTCTTTCGAAACGAGCGGGCCGAGGTTCACGTCCGGATTCAGCCCGTGGCCGACCTTTAGCTTTCTGGCCTCTTCAACTACCCCTTCGACGATGCGCTGGTAGATCGATTTGTGCGCGAACAGGCGCGAGCCGGCGGTGCAGCATTGCCCCTGGTTGTAGAAGATCGCGGAGGCCGTGCCGGCGATGGCCTGATCGAGATCGGCGTCCGGGAAAACGATCGCTGGAGATTTACCGCCGAGTTCGAGGGACACGCGCTTCAGGTTTAGAGCGGCGGCTCTTACGATCAGCTTGCCGACTTCGGTCGATCCGGTGAATGCGATTTTATCGACGTCCCGGTGTTCGGCAAGCGCCGCGCCTGCGGTTTCGCCGAAGCCGGTGACGATGTTCACGACTCCATCGGGAATACCGGCTTCTTGAATCAATTCACCGAGGCGGAGAGCCGTAAGGGGAGTTTGTTCAGCCGGCTTCAAGACAACCGTGCATCCGGCCGCGAGCGCGGGCGCGATCTTCCACGCCGCCATCATCAGCGGGAAATTCCAGGGAATAATTTGGCCGACCACGCCCACTGGCTCGCGGAGGGTGTAGGCGTGCCAGTTGCCGGGGCTGGAAACCGGAATTGTTTCGCCGTTTAGACGCGTGCACCATCCGGCCATGTAGCGGAACATCGCGATCGAACCGCCCACGTCGGTTTCGCGCGCGTGCGTCACGGGTTTGCCGTTGTCGAGCGCTTCGAGTTCCGCAAGCTCCTCGAGATGCTGTTCGAGAATATCGCCGAGTTTCCAAACCAGTTTTGAGCGATCGCCCGGTTTGATCTTCGACCATGGGCCGGTTTCGAAGGCTCGGCGCGCGGCGGCGACGGCGAGGTCGATATCGGCCTTGTCGCCCGCGGGAACATGCGCGATGATTTCTTCAGTCGCGGGATCTTCGACGGCAAAGGTCTTGCCGCTTTGTGCGGGGACCCATTTCCCGTCGATGAAGAGCTTGTGCTGTTTCGAAACGAAGGCTGCGGCGGCGGAGCTGAGTGCGGGTTTCTCGATTGTTAAGGTCATATGTCGGTCCTCCCAAGGGTTCGACAAACATTGTATATCGACTTTTATGGGCGGGCAGAGCACCCCATCCAATGTCGTTGCGAGGGAACTCGCAGCGACGATTCGTTCCAAGCTCGATGAGGTCGAACAAGACCTAAGCTCAACAATCAGGTTGCTGTGTTGCAGAACAAGATTTCAAGGTTTTTGACGAGCTAAAGACACGCCTGAATCAGATCCTGACGCGATTCAACCAGGTCGTCGTGGAGGATATTGGACAATTTAACCGGCGAATGGCCTTGAAGAAGCTCGATGCGACTACGCCGCCCGGCTCTTTGCGGTTACCTGTTACGGCGGATTTTAGCGCTCTACCGGGTCAGTGTATTCTAGTGTCGAAGTGTCGAAACCAGCATTCCTGATCGTAGATGACGACCCCGAAGTGCTCCGCGCCATCGAGCGCGATCTTCGAAGACGCTACGCCGATCGATACCGCATTCTGAGGGCGGATTCGGGTAAGACGGCTTTGGAGGCGCTGGTCGAATTGGAGAAGCGCGAGGATACCGTCGCGTTGTTCGTGGTCGACCAGCGCATGCCGGAAATGACGGGCGTGGAGTTTCTGGCGCAGGCGATTCGCTTGTTCCCGGACGCGAAGCGGACTCTGCTGACCGCTTACGCCGATACGGACGCGGCGATTCGAGCGATCAACGAAGCGCGGATCCATCATTACCTGCTGAAGCCGTGGGATCCGCCGGAGCAGAATCTTTATCCGGTGCTCGACGATCTTCTGGAGGACTGGCAGGCGGGTTACCGGCCGCCGCTCGGGGGATTGCGCGTGTTGGGCGAACGGTGGTCGCCGCGATCCTATGAGCTGCGCGAGTTTTTGTCGCGGCATCAGGTCCCGTTCCGCTGGCTCGACGTGGAGAAGGCGGATCGCGATAGCGAAGTGCAGTCGGCTCTAAGGAAGTTGGGCAGCGACGCCAGCAGGCTGCCCGCGGTCCTGTTTCCCGAAGGCACGCCATTGCTGGAGCCATCGAATTCCGAGCTGGCGGAACGAATCGGACTGCGGCTGCGCTCCGACACCAATTTTTTCGACGTGGTGATCGTCGGCGGTGGGCCGGCCGGATTGGCGGCGGCCGTTTACGCGGCGTCGGAAGGCTTGAAGACGGTAATGGTCGAACGGGAAGCGCCGGGCGGACAGGCCGGATTGAGCTCGCGCATCGAAAATTATCTCGGATTTCCTTCGGGCATCAGCGGGTCCGATCTGGCGCGGCGCGCGGTCATGCAAGCGAGGCGATTCGGAGTCGAGATCGTGTGCCCGCAGCAGGCGATGGGGTTGCGCGTCGAAGGGCCGTATCGTTATGTGAAGGTCGCCGACGGGTCCGAGCTCGCCTGCCACGCGGTGCTGCTCGCGACGGGTGTTGAATGGCGCAAGCTGAATGTTCCCGGCGTCGAGCGCCTGCAAGGGGCGGGAGTTTATTACGGGGCGGGAAGCACGGAGGCGATGACGTGCCAGGACGAGGACGTCTACGTCATTGGCGGAGCGAATTCGGCTGGACAAGCCGCGATGAATTTTTCGCGCTACGCCCGGCGCGTGGTGATGCTGGTGCGCGGCGAGTCGCTGGCCTTGACGATGTCCCGGTATCTGATCGATGAAATCGAGAAGACGGCAAACATCAGCGTCGAATTCGGGTCGAGCGTAGTGGAAGCGCACGGCGAGAACCGTCTGGAATCGATTTCGATCCATTGCGGGGCAAGCGGCGAGGTTCATCAAGCGCCCGCAAGTTCGTTGTTCATTTTCATCGGCGCTCTGCCGGGCACCGAATGGCTGGACGGCGTGGTCGAACGCGACGAGAAGGGGTTCATTCTTTCCGGCTCGGAACTAAAACGGAACGGCAAGCTCCCCAGCGGCTGGCCGTTGCAGCGCGATCCCGGGTTGCTCGAAACCAGCGTCCCGGGGGTGTTCGCGGTGGGCGATGTGCGGCGCGGATCGGTGAAGCGCGTCGCGTCCAGTGTCGGCGAGGGTTCGATCGCGATTCAGTTCGTCCACAGTTATCTGGCGGAGCTGTAGAACGATGATTACGACACAGGATCTGCGGGCCATCAAAATATTCGCGGACTTGCCCGAAGATCAGCTCGAATGGTTCATCGGGCAATCGGAAGAAGTCTGGGCCGAGCCGGGCGAGGTCCTGTTCCACGAAGGCGACCCCGCCGATCACATGTATGTCTTCTTCGAGGGCGAGCTGCAAGGGCGCGTAGGACGGCCGGGCAGTGATTTGCGGATCTATCTCGCCGGTCCGGGCGAGGTCACGGGATTGCTTCCGTTTTCCAGACTCCAGTCCTACAACGGCACCGGGCGCGCGGTGGGCCGCATCCATTTGGCGCGCGTACACCGGAGCGTTTTTCCGGAAATGCTTCAAAGGATGCCAAAGCTGACCGAACGTCTGGTCACCACCATGCTCGACCGCGTGCGGGAAACGACGCGAGCTTCGGAACAGCGCGACAAGCTCGCCGCATTGGGGAAATTGTCGGCTGGACTCGCGCATGAGTTGAATAATCCGGCGGCCGCGGTGAAGCGTACCGCGAGCTCGATTGGCGAGGTGCGGCGTGAATTGCGGGCGTCGCTTCTCAGCATCGACCGGCTCCATCTGACTCGCGAACAGCGGATTTACATCGCCGAATGCGAAGAGGCCGCCCTGAAGACGATCGACAGCGTCGATTCCAAACCGGAGAGCTCGATCGCGCGCGGCGACCGGGAGCAGGCGCTCGAAGACTGGATGGACTCGCATGGTGTCATCGAACCATGGAAACTCGCGCCTGCGTTGGCGGACGCCCAGATCAACACACACAAGCTGGAGGAGATCGAGCGGATCGTCGGAGACGCGCTGAATCCGGTGCTGGTCCGTATCAATTATTCCTTCGTCGCAGCCCGCATGATTCGGGAAATCGAGCACGGCGCGTCGCGCATTTTCGAACTGGTGCAGGCCGTGAAGGAATACACCTACATGGATCAGGCTCCCGAACAGGAGATCGACATCCACGCCGGCCTGGAGAGCACGCTGACGATACTCGCCTACCAACTGCGCAAGAAGTCGATTCACGTGGAGCGTGACTTCGATCGCTCGATTCCGAAAATCTGCGCGTTCGGCGTCGAGCTGAACCAGGTGTGGACGAACCTGATCATGAACGCGGTCGACGCGATGCGGGATGGCGGCGAGCT
>JBEKOZ010000342.1:0-5794 GCA_049521275.1 Bryobacteraceae bacterium
TGCCCGGCAGAGTGCGCCAACGCTCATTTAAATAATCGCTGCCTGAAGCGGGTTGAACCGGACATCCAGGGTTGGCTTGATGTATCTGCTCTCCAGAGGTAACGTTCAAGTGGCCGATAATGGCATTATCGGCTACTCGAACATTACCTCGTGGTCGGTGGATACCTGAAGGAATGCCCGGCCAGTTTTTCCGATGGTCCAGCGCCTCCGTCCGTATATTTGAATCGCACCGGCTTCTACAAGTCGAGTTCTCGGTGCCAATCCAGCTGAGCTTACAGAACCGAAGTTCTCGATCGCGATGGGAAATGGCATCGTTGTTTCCCGACCCTTAACGACACACACGCGCTGGGAGCGAACCTTCAACGACGCCTGTGCTGACCGCCACTGCCTCTCGTTTCAGCCTTCTTCTTACACGTGCTCATCAAACTCGGCTTCCCGCTCCGGCAAAACGTCGTGCTCGCCAGCCATCCATACGTACAGAGTGGGCAGCAGGAATATGCTCATGACCAGGTCGGAGATCAGGCCACCGACGATCACGATGGCGAAGGGGCGCTGGGAGTCCGAGCCGATTCCGTGCGACATGGCAGCCGGCAACAATCCGAGTGTCGCCACGAACATGGTCATCATGATGGGGCGAAGTCTTAAGACGGCTCCTTCGACCGCCGAATCCTCGATGGTGCGTCCGCGCACACGCAATTGATTGATGTACTCGAGCATGATCACTCCGGTCTGGACAGAGACGCCGAACAGGGCCAGGAATCCGACGCCGGAGGACACGCTGAAGTTGGTGTGCGTGATCAAGAGCGCAAGCAGGCCGCCGATGCGCGCGAGCATCACATTGACCATGATGAGAATCGCCCATTTGAACGATCGGAACATGCTGTAGAGAATGATGAAGATCAGCAGAACGGTGAGGGGCACGACGATATCCAGCCGGGCTTCGGCGCGTTTTTCGCTTTCGTACTCGCCCTCCCAGTCGATGTGATACCCGCGGGGCAGCGGAATTTTGTCGTTCACGGTCTTGATCGCCTCTCCGACCGCGCCGCCGAGGTCGCGGCCGCGCACGCTGTACTTGATGGCGACATAGCGCTGATTGGCTTCGCGGTAGATTTCGGATCCGCCGTCCCGTGCTTCAATTCTGCAGAGCTGCGCGAGAGAGACTCGTTCGCCGGTAGGGGACAACAGACGGATGTCCGCGAGGGCCTCCCTGGTGTTCCGGTACTTCGGGAGATAGCGCATGACCAGGTCGTAGCGCGCCTCACCCTGCAAAACCTGGGTGAGCGCATTTCCTCCGGCCGCGGTTTGAATGGCGTCCTGCACGTCCGCGACGTTGATTTGATAGCGCGCGGCCGCCTGACGGTCCACGATGAAGTTTTCGTTCGGTTGGCCCAGAGCCTGGAAGACGCCCAGGTCTTCAATCCCCTTGATCTTGCGCATCACCGCGAGGACCTGGTTGGAGATGCCTTCGAGTTGCTTTAAGTCGTCGCCATAGACTTTGGTGGCAAGCTGCCCTTTTACGCCGCTCACTGCCTCCTCCATGTTGTCGGCGATCGGTTGAGAGAAATTCCAGATCACGCCGGGAATCTTCTCCAGCTCACGGTTCATGGCGGCAATCACTTCTTCCTTATTCTGGTGAAACGCGGGACGCCATTGTTCCTTGGGTTTCAAATCCACGAAGTATTCGGTATTGAAGAAACCGGTCGTATCGGTGCCATCGTCGGGACGGCCGACCTGGCTGGTGCACTGAATCACTTCCGGCCAGGAGCAAAGAATGATGCGAGCCTGATTCGACAAGCGCGTGCCTTCGGTGGGACCGGTACTTGGCGCGAGCGTTCCGCGCACCCACAGCGCGCCTTCGTCCAGATGCGGAAGAAACTCGGAACCGATGATTCCGCTGAGCCACAGATACAGAGCCAGACCACCGCCGGCGACTCCGATCGCGACGGTCAGATAGCGCACGCGGATCGCGAATCGCAGAGCGTGACGATAACCCGCGGTCAACCATCCCATAACCGGGTTGTGCCATTCGCGCGTGCCCTTCGGGAAGAAGAGGCTTGCCAGCGCGGGCGCAATCAGCATCGAAAAGACGAGAGCGCCCAGCAGTGCGAAGGCCACGGTCCAGGCCATGGGCTTAAAAAGGCGTCCTTCGACCCGCTGCAAGGTAAAAATGGGCAGGTAGGCGGTAATGATGATGGCGATGGCGTAGAAGACTGGGCGCTGGACCTCATGGGCGGCATCGAAGATTTTCTGCTTTGGCGTCCGGTCATGCACATCCTGGCGACTGAGGTGACGAACTATGTTTTCGACCATCACGACGGCGCCGTCCACGACCATTCCAAAGTCCAGCGCGCCAAGAGACAGAAGGTTCGCGGGTATGCCCTTCAGCTTCAGACAGGTTGCGGCGAACAGCAGCGAAAACGGAATGGTCAGCGCGACGATAATCGCGCCGCGAATGTTTCCCAGGAACAGGAACAGGATAATAATCACCAGAATGATGCCGTCGCGGAGGTTGTGCAGCACGGTTTCCGTGGTGAAGTGCACCAGATCGCTGCGGTCGATGAAGGGAACGATTTTCACTCCGGCGGGCAGGATGTGATCGTTCATCTCTTCCACTTTTTTGTGGATCCCCTGGAGCGCCAGGTCCGCGTCGGCGCCTTTCCGCAGCAGCACAATGCCGGATACGACGTCGTCGTTGTCGATGATTTTTCCGTCCTCGCGGCGAATGCAGCGGGCGAACTGGCCGAGCCGGATCTTCGGTCCTTGTGATACGACGGCAATATCCCTCATGTGCAGGGGCGTGCCATTTTTCGTCAGAATGACCGTGTTCTGGATGTCATGCACGTCCTTCACCAGACCCACTTCGGCGATGTTGATCTGTTGCAGACCGGCCTCGATGAAGCTGCCGCCGGCGTTGGCGTTATTCGCGGTGAGCTGTTGCTCCACCTGTGCGATGCTCAGTCCGTAGGAAATGAGCTTGTTGGGATCCACGCGAACCTGGTATTCGCGTGTCGGCCCACCGAAGCTGGCGACATCAACGATGTTGGGAACGGCTTTGAAGTTCTTCTCGACTACCCAGTCTTCAAGCGACTTCAATTCCATCACGTCATAGGCCGGGTTGGTGCTGTGCAGGGTGAAGAAATAGATTTGTCCGACCGGACTCCAATCGGTGCCCATTTGCGGCACGACATTGGGGGGCAAGGTTACTTGCGACAGCCGCTCCAGAACGCGTTCGCGGTTCCAGGCATTGTCTTCCTCGTCGTCAAAAACGAGCTTTATATCGGAGAGTCCGAACAGCGAGAACGAACGCAAATGCACCAGGCCTGGGATGCCGTTCATCACGATTTCGAGTGGAATCGAAACCTGCTGCTCGATCTGCTCGGCGGAAATTCCAGGCCACTGCGTGATGATCTCGACGTAGTTGTTCGCCACATCGGGATAGGCTTCCACCGGAAGCTGATGGAAGGCGATGGCGCCCCAGACGAACAGCATCAGCGCCGCCGCGATGACCAGAAAGCGGTTGTTGAGCGCAAAATCGACGAGCCTGCGGATCATTTACTGTTCCACCGTATTTTGGAAAACGAGAGCGTTGGAGATGACGCGGTCACCCGGCTGGAGGCCGCTGATCACTTCCTGCATGTTGCCGGGCAGCATGATTCCCGCCGTCACTTCGGCCCGGCGGAAACTCCCGCCTTCGACGGGTGTGTAAACCCATTCGCGATCGTGCAGGTGCAGGATGGCATCGGCCGGCACGGTGGCGTGACTTTCCGTTGTCAGCCCGTTAAATGTCGCGGTGACGAACATCCCGATCCGCATGAGACCCGAATTCTCTACTTCGAGGCGAACCTTGGCAGTGCGAATCGACGGGTCCACGATCGGCAGAATGTTGCTGATACGGCCCCTGAGAGGGCGATTCGGATAAGCGACGAGATGAATGGTCGCGTACTCTCCGAGGTGCACCTGAGACATGTCGTTCTCATAGACGTCGCAAATAATCCAGACGCGCGACAGATCGGAAATCGTAAAAGGGTTGGGCGGAGTCAGCGCCTGCACGCCGGATTGATTGGTGATTTGCTGATCGGTGATCGTTCCCGAAACCGGTGCGAATACGTCGACCACCCCGGTGGGATGGTTCGGGTCGACCCCCAGCAGGAGCAGGTGCTCCTTGGCCGTGTCCAGGACGACAATGTTGTCGTCCTCGGCATTCTGGGCGATTTCGAGAGCGCTCTTCGGAATCGCGCCGTCGTCGAACAGGATATGGGCGCGTTCGAGCTGGATCTTGGACAATTCCTCATTCTTGACGGCCTGGCGGTAGTCGGAATAGGCTCCCGAAATATCCGTGCTGCGCACCTTGAACAGGAGCTGACCTTTTTTGACTTCGTCGCCGAGCCGGGCATCGATTTCAACGATTCGCCCGGTGGCGAGGGAAGGAACAGGTACCTGCAACGACACATCGGGATTGACCACCCCGGTGACGTTCAGCTCCGGCGCGGCGACGTGCTCGCCCGCGGTGGCCAGGGGGAAGCGCTCCGGATGAGCCACCTTGAAATTATTGGCGTCCAGATCCGGTTCCACAGTGGTGGAAGTGGGTCCGGTCCCAGCGCCAGGCTGCGCAGCTGCCGGCTTGCTGCATCCGGTTCCAAAAACACATAGAACGATCGAAAGAGCACCCGCAAGCAATAAACGACTCATTAGAGAACCTCCCGGCCCGCGGCCATGTTCATTTGCGCCGCGGCCGTCAGATAGGCGCCAATCAGATTCAGGTAGGCCAAGCGAGTGTCGCGGTACGCCTTCTCCGCGTCGAGCAGGTCGAGCAACGATGCACCGCCGTTCTGAAACGCCACCGTAATCCGGTCGCGGTTATCGAGTGCAAGCGGCAAATATTTCGTTTTGTAAGGCCGCAAAAGATTCAGGGCTTCAATCAGCGTCCAGTAGGCGGAATCGATGTCACTGTAGACCTGCGCTACAGCCGCGTCTTCCAGCCGTTGGTTGCGGCCAATGTCGATTTGCGTCCGTTCCTTTTCACCCTGGTTCCGGTCGAAGATGCGTAGCGGAATCGACACGCTGAAGCCGATATAAGCGGGAATTGGCGGATTACGCGCGATATCGAGCGTGAAGGTCGGGTCGGTCGATCCGTTGGCGACCGCAAGTTTATGGTTAATTCTAGCCAGCTCGACTGATTGCATCGCGGCCTTCAAGTCCGGACGGGCGGCGAGTCCGGCGTCGCGGTACTCCTCTAGCGTCATGAGCTGTTCCCGAAAGTCGTACTGTCCGTTTACATCGAACTGATTGATCGGCGTGCGGTCGTTCAGCAATTGGAGCAGTTGAATCTTGCTGGTGCGCAGGTTGACGAAGGCGGTTTCGAAATCGGATTCAAATTGCGCGCGCTCCAGCTCCAGACGGTTCAAATCCACCTGCGCCAGGTCGCCGGCGCGGAACCGTTTTCGATTGATGTCCAGCTCATGGTCCCAATAGGCCAGGTTGTCTTTGGCATTCTGTAGTACGGCTTTCGCCTGTAACACACCGACAAACGCATTGCGCAGATTGAACAGCAGGTTACGCGCCTGATCCGCGTAGGTCGATTCGGTGATGGCTGTCGATTCCTTCGCGCTGTCGCGCCGGAGTTCGCGCTTGTGTTCGCGCTCATGAAGGTAACTGATGGACCCGTACGGCTCGGCGAAAGCGAACGGGCGGTAGCTGTTCCCTCCGTTCCCACTCGGCGACGGCTGGGTCGTGAAAGGATTGATCTGGTCGATGAGTCCGGTCGCGGTGGGATTGGGCCGGAGATAAGCGGTGA
>JBEKOZ010000343.1:0-5779 GCA_049521275.1 Bryobacteraceae bacterium
TGACAGGTGGCGGCTCCGCGCGCTCGCGTGTCTCAAAATTCGAATTCTGACCGCCGGTAGCGTCCAGCATAGCGGCGTTCCCCGCATTCAGCATAGAGTGGAGCTTGTGGAGCAATTCGTGATCGCTACCGCAGCGGTCGGCCAGGAAGGCATCGCGCTCGCCGGAGGGCAACTGCGATGCCTCGTGAAATAGTTCTTCGAGTTGAGCCCGGCGTTGGCGGTCCATGAAGTCAAGCCGGTCCGCCCTCCCAGCCATGCGGGTGGTAGTCAGCCGGCTGTCCTTTATCTCGATCCAGTATAGTGGGTCAGCGTGCGGTCGGCCACAGACTTCGCGGAGTCAGCTCTGGAATTGATGGCGTAACGGCCGGCCATCCCCGTCGAGGTTGCACCCTGCTGTGCCATGGACAGCCAAGCGCGGTTTTAAAGCGGATCCCTCGACATCGCGCCAATGGACCTGAGCCATGCCTCGGCGCGATCCGGCCATGTGGTCACCGTCTTCTCCGACCGCCGCAATCCGTATCCATGCCCACCCTCCGGATAGAGATGCATTTCGACCGGGACTTTCGCCTGTTTCAAGGCCGCGTAATATCCGAGACTATTCTCCACCCGCACGCCGTCATCTTCCGTCTGCACGAGAAAACTCCGCGGCGTATCATCGGTAACTTTTAACTCAGGCGAGACTTTGTCGCCGTCGTCCTTCACCACCAGATAACCCGGATAAATCAATAGTGCGAAATCCGGCCGGCAATTCACCTTGTCTGCATCATCAACCAGCGGGTACGTGCGCCTCTCGAAGTTCGTACTTAGCATCGCGGCCAGGTGTCCGCCCGCCGAAAACCCAAGCACCCCGATACGCTTCCGGTCGATGCCGAACTCCGCCGCGCGATACCGCACAATTCCGACTGCCCGCTGCGCGTCCTGTAACGGCGCAGCCCACTTCTGTTGACCGGGCCTCGCCGGCACGCGATACTTCAGCAGGACCCCCGTCACCCCGATCGACTGGAGCCATTCGCAAACCTCCGTGCCCTCCAGATCCATCGCCAGAATGCTGTATCCGCCACCGGGAAACACGACGACCGCCGCACCCGTGTCTTTCTCTTTAGCCGGACGATATAAAGTGATCTCGGGCTTCGTGACATTCCCCAGCCGGATTACGCGTCGACCGGCGATCAGTCCGTCCTTCGCCGTCGTTGTATCTTTTTCGGGACCGGTGCCTTCCCGCTCTCCCGGAGCCCCGTTCGGCCACAACAGGATTGGATCAGCTGCCAAACAAACCATCGCGCTCCAAACGGCGGCAACGCAAACGCACGTACGCATATCAGCATCGTACTCCACGCCGGAAGTGCGACGAGGCGGCGCGCCTCCGATTGATGCTTTTTGAGACAGCCGGCGGACCTGAAATGATGAGCTCGGAGATAACATGGATTTCGTTAACAAATCGGTGCGTTATCGAGAAGCCGTGATATTCTTTCTCGAAAGGAGTCAATTATGGAGCCGACGCGACCCAAACTACCGAGCGAGGCGATAGCGCTCTACAATCTTTTCATTCACGGCGAGATCAGTCGCCGCGACTTTATGGACGGTTTGCAGCGATTTGCGATCGGCGGCCTGACGGCGGCCGCGCTCGCCGAGGCATTGATGCCGAACTACGCCTTCGGTCAGCAGGTGTCTAGGACCGATGACCGGATCAAGGCATCCTACGAGACCGTCCCGTCGCCGCAAGGGAACGGAAGCATCAAGGGATATTTCGTCCGGCCCGTCAGCGCCGACGCACGATCCGCCACGCCGTCGAAATTACCCGGTATCATCGTTGTCCACGAAAATCGAGGCCTAAATCCTCATATCGAGGACATCGCGCGGCGGCTCGCCTTGGCTAATTTCATGACGTTCGCACCCGATGGACTCACATCCGTCGGCGGTTTTCCCGGCGACGATTACAAAGGCGGCCAGTTGTTCAGCAAGGTCGATGGCAAAAAGATGGCCGAGGATTTCGTGGCAAGTGCGATGTGGCTGAAATCGCGCGCCGACTGCTCGGGCAAGATCGGCGTAACTGGTTTCTGCTACGGAGGCAGCATCTCCAATACCTTGGCAGTGCGGCTGGGAGCCGATATAGCGGCCGCGGTGCCCTTCTACGGAGGTCCCCCGACTAAGGAGGACGTTGCGAAGATCAAGGCGGCGATTCTGGTCCATCATGGAGAACTCGATACGCGCTTGGCAGCCACGTGGCCTGCCTACGATGCGGCCCTTTCAGCGGCCAACGTTCCGCATGAAGGCTACATCTACCCAGGCGCTGTTCATGGCTTCCATTGTGACGCGACGCCCGAACGATATAACAAAGCCGCAGCCGACCTGGCGTGGCAGCGTACGAATGACTGGTTCAACAAATACGTGCGTGCCTGATTTGATCGTTGCGCGGCAACAAACCTCTTAACGGACAAAGCTGCCTCGGGTGCGGCATTATCGTCGCTCTTTCTAGAAACAAATGTGGGGAATCGCGACCGCCCTCAACCAGAGGGAGATGCGGACGCGCCGGGGAACGCGCTGACCAAGATCTGGCCCTGGGGCGTGATCGCAATACCGAGCGCCTGCGAGGCGAGCGAGCCGCCGATGAGGACCGAGAACACGACGGCGCCGTCGGGACTCAGCTTGGTGACGAAAGATCGCTGATCCTGACTGCCTGTAGGAGCCGTTCCGAGCGAGCCTCCGCCAACGGATGGAAAATTAGGGTTGACCGTCCAACCGGTGACGTACGCGTTTCCCGCGCTGTCGACCGCGATTGCCGAGACTTGGTCGCTGGCGGCGCTGTCAAGGTAAGCGAGGTAGAGATACCGGCTCGCCTTGGGGTCGAGCTTCGCCACGGCCACGCCGGTGGTCTGCGCCAGCGGATCGATGACTGCGCTTCCGACGACGAACACGTTGCCCTGCCCATCGGATGCAATCGCGATGGGCGTGAAGCCGTCTTTGAAATAAGTAGAGACGGCAAGGTTCGCGGGAAAGCAATACTGAGCGACAAGAACTGCGAGAAGCGACACACGAAACGCGGTCATAGAAACCCTCCAGGGCAAGGCGAGACGCGCGGCGACTTGATGCTAGCGCAATTGGCAACTCGACCGCTCTACGGCGGAAGGGAGATACTCCTTAAGCGAATGAAACGGCACGGATCGGTCCGGGCGCACCACTTAATCGGTCCTCAAAGCATCCATCGGAGAAATGGAAGCGGCGCGGCGGGCGGGAATGACGGCGGCGAAGAATGCGCAGATCGCCAAGGTGCCGGCGGCGACGGCCAGCGCGAGTGGATCCCAGCCGGACACGCCGTAGAGTTGCGCGGACAACAGGCGCCCGGCCCCGATCGCCAAGGGTACACCGAATATCAGACCCAACAGCACCCGGAAGGAGGCGCCGCGCAGCACGAGGCGCACTACGCTTGCCCGATCGGCGCCCAATGCCATGCGCACTCCGATCTCATTGGTCCTCTGCGCGACGGAATACGCGGTGACGCCGTACAGTCCGACCGCCGCGAGCAGGAGCGCCACGATTCCGAACAGGCCGGCGAGACTGGCGACGGCCCGCTCCTGAGCGAAGGAGAGCGACACCTGTTCCTCGAGCGTCCGGACGCTGATCAGCGTGAGGTTCGGGTCCACGCCGGCCAGCAGTTGTGTCAGCACCGGTTCCAGGGCGCCGGGCTGCAAGGAGGTTTTGAGCATGATGCCGGAAACGAAGTGAGTGCCCGACTCAATCCGCGCCATCATGGCGTCCTTATAATCGATATTCTGCGCGAGCGGCACGAAGAACATCGGCCGCGCCGGGCGATTCAACGCAAAACCGGCGAACTTCGCGTCGCGGACCAGGCCGACGATCCGGAAGGTGGAGGCCAATTCCGGCAGATCCAAGCCGAAGTGCTGATCGAGAGGGTCCTCGCCGTCCTTAAAGAAGCGCTTGACAAAGGCCTGGTTGACGATCGCCACGGGAGCGGTGGTCTCGTTGTCGGCATTGGTGAAGCCCCGGCCGCGAAGCATCGTCATGCCGATCTCCTGCATATAATCCGCGCTGACGCGATTCCAGGACGAACCCCAGTCGCCATTCACGTCCGGCCGGGGATGGCCCGCGACAAACACGAGTTCTCCCCAATTGTCGGTGAGAGGGTTGTAGAGCGCGAGTCCCGCGCCCTCGACGCCGGGCAGAGCCTTGAGCCTGCGCTCCACCTCGCGATTGAGCGCAGTCAGCTTCGGCGTGGTGTAACCGGCGTGCGGCGTCCGGATGGAAACGAGGGTGCGCCCATGAACCTCGAAGCCGAAATCCTGGTGTTCCAGATTGTTCAAACTGCGGGCCAGCATGGTTGCTCCCGCGACGAGAACAACCGACAGAGCGGCTTGCACCACGAGCAGACTCTTCGTGGCCAGCGAAGAGCGATTCCCCGTGCTCCGGCCGGAACCGCGCAGCGCATGGGCGGGATCGATGCGCGCGCCGAACCATGCGGGAGCCGCGCCGAACAGGATCCCGGTGAGCAAGGCAAGTCCCATTGCGAATCCGAACACCAGGGGCGAAGGCGCAACGCTGACGGGAAGAAAATGGGCACTCCGGAAGGCCAGCGCGAGCAGGAGGCGCGCGGCGGCGCCGGCCACGATCAATCCGGCGATGCTCCCACCGACGGCCAGCACGATGCTTTCGGTGAGCGCCTGCATGACGATCTGCCTGCGGCTCGCGCCAATCGCCAGGCGAACAGCCGTCTGGCCTCGCTGCCCGGCCGAACGCGCGAGCAGAAGATTCGCAACGTTGGCGCAGGCGATCAGCAGGACGAGTCCGCAAACCGCGAAGAGAATTTCCAGGCTGCGGCTGTAGTTGTCCTTCATCTCCTCCACGCCAGAGCCCGCGGGCACGATCCTAATCACTTGCTTGGGGAGAGCCTGCATCACATCAGGCATCCAGTTGGAAGGGTATCCGGAGTCGTTTACGAGCCACTGCTTCAACATTTCCGTCAAGCGCGGAGCGACCCCGGCCGTCGTCGCGCCGCGGCGCAGGCGTCCGATCACGCGCAGCCACGCCGACGACGGTTGGCGCAGCAACGACGCGGACGGATTAATGATGGGCTCCTGTTGGATCGGAATCCACAGGTCGGGAGGATCGCCGCGCAGTGTGTCCCCGAAAAATCCCGGCGGCGCGATGCCAGTCACGGTGAACGGCTGTCCCTCTATGAAGAAGGCAGAACCAATCACGGATGGGTCGGAGCCGAAGTTCGATTCCCACGCGTGATGGCTGAGGACGATCACCGGCGTGCCTCCCGCGGCGTCGTCCGCCGGCGCAAAAACACGTCCCGCGAAGGAGGACACTCCGAAGGTCGAAAAGTAATTCCCGGTTACGTACTCCGCGCGCAGAGGCCTGGCTGCCTCCTGCCCTTTGGCGCGCCGCACGCTGAGGCGCCCCCCGCCCGCCTGAAACGCAGTCATTTCCTCGAACTCCGGCGCCGCGTCGCGAAGACGCTGGTAGAGCGGGTAGGAGAACATCCCCCATACGTCCTGCGTACCGCCTTCGACGCAACAGTCATCGCCGTCGCCGATACGATACAGGCTTTGGGGATCGGCAACCGGAAGAGAGCGCAGCATCACGGCATCGACCAGCGTGAAGATCGCAGTGGTTCCGCCGATTCCGAGCGCCAGCGTGAGCACCGCCGCCGCCGTAAACACAGGCGACATGCGGAGCCGCCGCAGCGCATAACGCAGATTGCTGATCAGAGTTCTCATCGTAGGTGTCTACCTGAGATCGAGCCACAGGTTACAGAAAC